>JBGOTH010000155.1:0-6634 GCA_041476345.1 Methylomirabilia bacterium | reverse complement strand
GCTGCGTCTTCACGGCGCCCATGATGGCCACGCCGACGGCGCCGCCGACGCTCCGGAAGAACTGCGTGAGCGAGGTCGCGATGCCGAGGTCGCTCTTCGGCACCGCGCTCTGGACGGCGATGAGCATCGGCACCATCGTCAACCCCATGCCCACGCCTCCGAAAATCGCGTCGCGGATCGCGCCGAGGGTCGTGAGGTGCGCGTCCCACCGCGAGAGCAGGAGGAACGACAGCGTGAGCGACATCATCCCGGCCAGGACCACCACGCGATAGCCGATCCGGAGGACGAGGCGCGCGCTCACGATCGACATCACGACCCAGCCGAGAACGAACGGCGTGAGCACGAGCCCCGCGCGCGTGGCGGAGGCCCCGGTCACGCCCTGGAGAAACAGCGGGACGAACGAGAGCGCCCCGAACATCGCCATCCCCGACAGGAAACCCGTGACGACGCCGGCCATCACCATGCGATAGCGGAAGAGCCGGAGCGGAACGATCGGCTCGGCCGCCCGCCGCTCGACCGCGACGAAGGCGCCGAGGGCGACCGCGGCGAACGCCACCGGCACGATGACGCTCATCGCGGCAAAGCTGTGCATGCCGCCGACGCTCACGCCGAAGAGCAGCGCGCTGATCGCGCCCGCGAAGAGGACGAGCCCTTTGTAGTCGATCACCGGCCGCCGCGCGGCGGGCGTCGGGCCGGGCAACGCGGTGGCGAGCATCACCATCGCGAGGGCCCCGAACGGCAGGTTGATGTAGAAGACCCAGCGCCACGACACGTGATCGGTGAGGAAGCCGCCGATGAGCGGCCCGACCAGCGACGCGATACCCCACACCCCGGAAATGTACCCCTGCATCTTCGCGCGCCGCTCGAGACCGAAGAGATCCGCGACGATCGTCATGCCGATCGTCATGAGCGAGCCGGCGCCGAGGCCCTGGAGCATGCGGAAGGCGATCAGCTGCCCCATGTCGCGCGACAGGCCGGACAGCGCCGAGCCGACGAGAAAGATCGCGAGCCCGGTGAGAAATATTTTCCGGCGCCCGAAGAGATCCGAGAGGCGTCCCCACAGCGGCATGGTCACCGTCGCCGTGAGGAGGAAGCCCGCGAACACCCACGCGTAGATCTCGAGCCCGCCGAGGCTCTTCACGACGATCGGCATCGCGGTGGCCACCACCGTCGATTCCATCGCGGCGAGGAACACCGCGAGCATGACCCCGTAGAGCGCGCGACGCTTGAGACGCTCGTCCATGTTCAGTGGCCGCCCGTGCATCCGGCGCAGCGACAAAGGCCGCGGAGATCCGGATACGGATAGAGGCTCATGTGCGCATCGGCCCACGTCACCTGCAGCCCGCCGCCCGTGCGGGCGACGTCCTTCGGCCATGCGGCCGCGGCGGTGAGCATCTCGGTCGTCGTGCACACACCACACGCGCAGTCGCGCCGCAGCTTCTCGAACGGATAGATCGAGCCATGTTCGTCCGCCCACGTCACGCCGATCGCGTAGCGCCCCACGAGGTGGACGTCGGACGGGCGGTTCGGATCCGGCTGTCCGAGGAGCGGAATGCTCAGCTTCTTGATCGTCATGTCCCGCCTCCGTCGGTCGGTCGCGCCAGGCGCGATCCTGCCAGCAAGTAGTGGATGGCAAGATTCTGGTACGGGCCCCAGGCGTGACTCGCGCGACGGCGTATGGCGTCCTCGGTATACGGCCGCCGGCGCGGATAGTACCGGTCGAAGACCTTGCGCACGGCGAGATCGCCGGCCGGACACACCTCGCCCCGGCCGAGACACCGCGCGATGAACCACTCGGCCGTCCAGCGGCCGACGCCGTGCAGGGCGGTGAGGCGCCGGATGACATCCTCGCTCGGCGCCGCGGTCAGCGCCGCGAGGTCGACCGTGCCGTCGGCGACGGCGCGCGCGACGCCGCGCACGTACTCACCCTTGCTCGTGGTGAACTTCATCGCGCGATACGTCCGCACGGGTACGCGCGCCAGCGACGCCGCTTCCGGAAAGGCGTAGACCTGCGCACCGTCCATCGCGACGGCCGTACCGAAGCGCCGCACGAGGCCAGCGCGCAAGGCGAACGCGAACGTGAGATTCACCTGCTGCGCGGTGATCGCGCCGACCAGCATCTCGAGCGCCGTCGGCGTCAGCGTCGGCCTGAGGCCGTAGAGCGGCGTCACGAGCGCTGCGAGGACCTGGTCTCCCTTCGCCATCCGATAGAAGCCGGGGAGATCGAAATCGAGCCCGAAGATCCGCTGTACCTCATGGATCACCGCGTCGCGGACCCGGCCTGTGCGCTCGCCGGGGACGTCGACGACCAGTCGGAGATCGTCCACGGGCCCGGTCCAGCGCACCTCGTAGGGCACGAGCCGCTCATCGAGACGCAAGACTCGGCGAAAGCAGTCGTCGGCGACACGATTCGCCGGGTCTTCTCCCCAGATCCGGTAACGCGCAAGCGTCGCGCCGGGATCGAGCGGGCCGTCGACAGTAAGAAAGGCTTTCATGGCGGGAGAGTGCGAGGAACCCGAGTTTAACAGGTTCGGCCTGACGGTCGCTCGCGGGCTATTCCCGTCACCCTGGTCGCCGCACCTGATCCCAGCTCCGTCTTCAAGGGCTGGAGCAGCTCACGCATATCGAATCTCGCCTGCAGATACTTGATCTAATTCGCATTCTCGACTAGCGACGTGCTCCTCTGAAATCGGGTACGGCTATTGCAATTCAGTCGGAGCAACGAAGGCCCCTTCCCGACAAAGGCAAACCCGCCGTGAGGCGGGGGCGCAAAGCCGCGGATCAGACATTGGGTCTGATAGCCGGGCTACCGAAGGAAGGGAGACAGACTCCCCGGGCCATGGCGGTCTTCGCGATAGGAGACTCGCTATGGCTTCGAATTCGTACTCCAGAACCCGGCTGCTGCTCGCGTCGATCACCTTCACCTCTGCCGCTCTCCTCGGATCAGGAGAAGCGAGCGGCACTCAACTCGCGGCGTCGTGGACCGATAACTCGAATGGTGTGGCGACGACCAGGATCGAGCGCCGAGTCGGAACCGACACGGTGTTCGCAGCCATCGTCGATGTGCCGCCCGGAGTGACCGCGTACGTCGATGCCTCCGTCAGCCAGGGAACCGCGTACTGTTACCGGGCGTTCGCATACGACGCTGATGGCGTGTCTCCCTACACCGACGAGGTGTGTGCCGCCTCCGCCTACGACGGTCCGACCGTGACGGTCAGCAAAGCCGGCACTGGAACCGGAACGGTCGCCAGCTCGCCAGCGGGGATCAACTGCGGTACCGCCTGCTCCGCGAGCTACCCCGCCGGTACATTGGTCACGCTGGCCGCGACCCCAGACCCCGGCACCGTGTTCAATGGCTGGAGCACCGGTTGCGCGGGGACAGCTCCCTGCACCCTCGCTGGCAATGCACCGGTCACCATCACGGCCAGCTTCAGCCGCGTGTCCTACCTCCTCGCCGTCGCGGAATCCGGACATGGGACGGTCACAAGCACGCCATCCGGCATCAACTGCGGCTCCGACTGCTCCGAGGCGTACGCGAGTGGCACGATGGTCACCCTCACCGCAACGCCGAAGAACGGCTCCACGTTCACCGGCTGGAGCGGCGGAGGCTGCTCGGGATCCAACCGCACGTGCGTGGTCAGCGTAAGGGCCGCGACGTCGGTCTCGGCCACGTTCAAGAGTTGGTGGAGGAAGTGACGAGCTCGGCGATCCGGCCGACGAGGGCCTCGAGTCGACGACGACCCTGGCGTTGGAATCAGAAAGGAGACGGCTGTCGATGCAGGTCCGCGGTGTTCTCGAAGCGGGCGTACTCAGGCAGGAACACGAGCTTGATCGTGTCGGTAGGGCCGTTGCGCTGCTTGCCGATGATGATCTCCGCGATCTTCTCCTCGTCGGGCGGCACGTCATCCTTGTAAACCTTCTGCCTGTAGATGAAAAGGATGAGGTCAGCGTCCTGCTCGAGCGCTCCCGATTCCCGCAAGTCCGACAATTGCGGCCGGAAGTTACTGTGGGCGCGCGCTTCGACCGCGCGCGAGAGCTGCGACAGCGCCACGACCGGCACGTTCAGCTCTTTGGCGAGCGCCTTGAGCGATCGCGAGATCTCGGAGATTTCCTGCTGGCGATTTTCCTGGCCGGAGCGGCCGCGCATGAGCTGCAGATAGTCGATGATGATCATGTCGAGGCCGTGCTCGGCCTTGAGTCGCCGCGCCTTCGCGCGCGCTTCGAGCACCGTGAGCCCGGCGCTGTCGTCGATGTAGATCTGCGCTTCGGCGAGACGGCCCGCGGCGGCGGTCAGACGGTGCCAGTCCGCGGAGGTGAGATAGCCCGTGCGCACCGCCTGCGAATCGACCTTCGCCTCGGAGCACAGCATGCGCTGCACGAGCTGTTGCGCCGACATCTCGAGGCTCATGACCAGAACCTTGTTGCCGAGATGCACGCCGGCGTGCTGCGCGATGTTGAGCGCGAAGGCCGTCTTGCCCATGCTCGGACGCGCCGCGATGATGATGAAGTCCGCCGGCTGGAAACCCGACGTCAACACGTCGAGCTTCTCGAAGCCGGTGGCCACGCCGGTGACGTGCTCCTTGCGCTCGAAGAGCCGCTCGATGTGCTCGAAGGTGTCCTTGAGGATGCGGCTCACCGGCAGCGCGCTGCCCTGCAGTCGCCGCTCCGCGAGGCTGAAGATGCGGCGCTCGGCGTCATCGACGACGGTCTGAACTTCTTCCTTGGCGTCGAAGGCCTGGGTGATGATCTGCGTGGACGTCTGGATCAGCTCGCGGAGCACGGCCATGTCGCGCACGATGCCGGCGTAGGACATGAGGTGCGCGGCGATCGACGCCTGCTCGACGAGCAGCGCAAGCGCCGCCGGCCCGCCGACGAACTCGAGCTGATCCGTCCGACGCAACTCTTCGCTGAGGGTGATGAGATCGACCGGCTCGCCCCGGTCGAAGAGCCGCAGCATGGTGTCGTAGATCGCGCGGTGCGCATCCGTGTAGAAATCGGACGGCCGCAGGACTTCGATGGCGCGCGGTACGGCCTCACGTCCTTCGAGCAGCATGGCGCCGAGCACCGCGCGCTCGGCATCGAGATTGTGCGGGGGGATGCGGGACGGAAACTCAGCCACGGGACAATCCGGCGACGGGGTTCCACGCTTCGATCCACCGTCGTCGATTCATGTTCGAAGCGATGCTACTGCCACCGGACGCGCGAGAGGAAGCAGATTGTTGTCCACCGTATCCACAGTCGTCCACAGGCGCGCATGGAGCGAAGAGTTGGAGTGGCGAGCCGGCACCCGGACGCTCGGGCGTCCGGGTGTGGCGGAGAGATCAGTTACTCGGAGCGGGCGACGGTGACTTTGAGCTGGGCGACGATCTCGGGGTGGATACGAACGCTGACGCTCGACTCACCGAGCGTTTTGATGGGCTCGTCGAGCGAGATGCGCCGCCGCTCGATCTTCACACCGTTCCGGCCGAGGAAGTCCGCGATGTCCTGAGATGTGACCGATCCAAAGAGCTTCCCTTCCTCGGACGCTTGACGACGCTCTTCGTACGCCAAGCCCTCGATCCGCGCGCGGAGCGCCTCGGCATCCGCCTTGATCCGGCCGGCCTTGGCGTCCTGCTGCGTCTTGATGTGGTCCAGGTTCGTCAGGTTGCCGGCAGTAGCGCTGAGCGCAAGCTTCTTCGGGATCAGAAAGTTGCGTGCGTAGCCGTCAGCGACGTCGCGGACTTCACCGCGGCGACCGAGCGTCGTCACATCGTCGAGCAGGATCACTTTCATGGGGGTCCTAGTCAGTGGCGGCGTACGGCAGGAGCGCCACCGTCCGCGCGCGCTTGATGGCATGGGTCAGCTGCCGCTGGTGCCGCGCGCAGCTTCCCGAGATTCTCCGCGGGATGATCTTGCCGCGCTCGGTCACGAAGCCACGCAGCCGGCGAACGTCCTTATAGTCGACGAGAGGGACCTTGTCCGCACAGAACTTGCAAACTTTTCGGCGGCCGAACCGCCGGCGCTTCATGGGTTTCTGGGGCGTCGGAATGGCTACTTCCTCCTTTACCTAAAACGGGACGTCGTCGTCGCTGGCGGCGGGCGCTTCCTCATGGAACTGGGGCGCCCCCACGGGCGCGGGCGCGCCGGCCCCGCTCTTCAAACGGCTAATGAACTGAACACGCTCGGCGACGATCTCGGTCGCTGACCGCTTCTGTCCGTCCTTGCCTTCCCAGTCCCGCGTCTGGATACGGCCCTCGACGAGAATCTGGCTTCCCTTGTCGAGGTATTCGCTGCAATTCTCCGCCGTCTTTCCCCATGCGATCACGGTGAGGAACGCGGTTTCATCGCGCTTCTCTCCCGACTGCGTCGTGTAGTTGCGGCTGACCGCCAGGCGCATATCGGAGACGGCGGCGCCGCTTGGCGTGTAGCGCAACTCCGGGGGACGCGTCAGGTTGCCCATCAGCAGAACCTTGTTGAGACTGGCCATTACCGGACCTCCTCGAGCACTTGGTCGCCCGTGGACGGCGTGTCCCCGACGGCTTGGTCGCCGGCGGCGGGGGAAGCCTCTGGAGGTTTGCCGCGGACCTTCTTGCGGATCGGAATCTGGGTCGAGAGATAGCGCAGCACATTCTCGTTGAGCTTGAGCTGCCGCTCG
>JBGOTH010000154.1:0-6646 GCA_041476345.1 Methylomirabilia bacterium | reverse complement strand
TCACCAAGTTCCTGCTGCGTGGCGGTTGAGTTCTAACTTCTGGATCCTGAATTCTGATTCCTGAGTCTCGATCCTAGTCGTGAACCAGATGGGTTGACGCGCTCGGCATTCCCCCACTCATGAAAGGCGTCTGCTATAATGCGCGCCCCGTGGTCAGAAGCGCGAATCACTGAGGCGCCATGCTGGAAGTTGTGTGGAAGTCGCTGGTCGTGCTGGCAAGCGCCGCGATAGCGCTCCAGCCCGCGTCTACGCACGCCCAGGGCGGCACCGGGGAGTTGCTCGTCCTTTCTGAGCCTCCTGGTGCCCGCGTCTTTCTCGACGGCAACGACATGGACGAGGTGACACCGTTCGGGCCGGCTCAGCTCCCGACCGGGTCGCATACCATCGAGCTTCGCCAGCCGGGATTTGCCTCGGCGCGACGTCACGTCGTGATCACCGGGGGGCTCACGACGCAAGTGCAAATCACGCTCTCTCCGCCTTCGGCCGCCCCACCTTCTCCACCTCCGCCGGCGAGACTCGGATCGCTCAAGCTCGGATCCGAGCCGTCCGGTGCGCAAGTCTTCTTGAACCGCGAACAGCGGGGCGCGACACCGTTGGAGATCGTGAGCCTTCGCGAAGGCAGCTACGAGCTCCGCCTCGAATTGCCCGGCTACCAGCCACACGCCGGGGCCGTCGACATCCGCGCTGGCGAAACCGTGCAGACCTTGACACGTCTCGAGCCGCTGAACGTTGGCGGTGGCGGCGGGGGGGGCGGCGGCCGCTCGCCATCGACGGGTGGCGGAATGGTGATTCTCTTCGGGGCCCTCATCGTGGCTGGCGGCGGTTTGGCGGCGGCGATCGTTGCCGTCCAGCGGCGCCGTGGAGTCGTCATCATTCCGACACCGTCGCGTGGCGTTCCCGTCGCGCAGGGCGTCCTCAGCTTCGGCGACTATCAAGTCGTCGAGAAGATCGCTTCGGGCGGTATGGCCAATATCTACCGCGCCGTCCACCGCACGCGCCGCGATCAAGCCGTGGTGAAGGTGCCGTACGAGCAGTTCCAGAACGACAAGAGCTTCATCGAGCGTTTCCGTCGCGAGGCGGACCTCGGCCGCAAGCTCCACAACGAGAACATCGTCAGGATCTATGAGGCGGGCACGACCAAGGACAACCTCACGTATCTCGCGATGGAGTTCATCGACGGTATCGATCTCCGTCACGCGATGGCCGGTGGACTCTCCGTGGACGACGCGGTGGACATCGTCGTGCAGCTCGGCCGCGCGCTCGATTACGCGCACAGCAAGCAGGTCATCCATCGGGACATCAAGCCCGAAAACGTAATGGTCACGGGAAGTCATCCGCGCCGTGTCGTCCTCATGGACTTCGGAATCGCTCGCGCGGGCTTTCAAGGGACGATCGGGACGGGAAGTACTTACCTCGGTACCCCGTACTACATGGCGCCGGAGCCCGCGAACGGCCGGGATCCCGGCCCCTACTCCGACCTGTACTCGGTGGGCGTGGTGCTCTTCGAGCTGCTGACGGGCCGGCGCCCTTTCGAGGGCGACAACCCCATTGCGGTTCTCCAGCAGCACGTGTCGGCACCGCCGCCATCGCCGCGGGCCTTCAACGGTAAGGTCCCGGCAAGACTCGAGTCCATTGTGGTGAAGCTCTTGGCCAAGCGGCCGGAGGACCGGTATCAGTCCGCCGAACAACTCATCGTAGAGCTGCAGGATTTCGCACGAGGAGGAAGAGCATGAGACGGATCGTTCCGATCGTCCTGTTGCTGGTGCTGATCGCGGGAGTCGCCGCGGCCGCGGAAAAGGCGTTCATCCGCGACATCCAGGCGGATCCCGCCAAGTATCTCAACATCCCCGTGCAGCTCCGCGGCGAGGTCACGCAGGTGACCGTGACCGAGCAGCCGACGCGCGGGTCGTACACGCTCCGTGATGACAGTGATCGGACGATTACCGTCCGCAGTCGTGAGCTTCCCGCACCGGGCCACTCGATCGTGGTTGAAGGTCTCTTGACCCAGGAAGCCGGTGTCACGACGTACTACGTGCGTGAGCTGAGCCGATGCGAGCCGAGCCTGTTCAGTCTGTGCGGCGGATGGGACTGGTGGACGCTGGCCGTCATCGGCGCCGCCGTGCTCGTCGCCGGGCTCGTGGTCCTGCTCGTGGTCCTGCTGATGCGGCCGGGCGCTCAAGCCACGGTCAGCCTCCCTGGTGGCGCGGCAGCGGCGGTTCCGGAGAAGACGCGTGCCGTCTCGACCGAGGAAATGCGGAAGATGGCGCCCGCGCCACAGAGCACCGTGCGGCTCCCTGTCGTGCCGGCTCAAATCGAAGTCCTGAGTGGCGCCAAAAGCGGGACGCGTCACGTCCTGAAGCAAGAGACCGCTATCGGGCGTGCCAACGGCGATCTGGCTCTCGAAGACCCGACGGTTTCCAGCGAGCACGCCAAGATCCAGTTCGAGAATCCCAACTACCGTCTCATCAACCGCAGCCTGACGAACCCGACGATGGTCAACGGCAACCGCATCGAAGGCGTCGTCGATCTCAAGGACGGTGACGAGCTCGTCATGGGCGGCGTGAAGATGCGGTTCACGCTGATGAAATGACCGGCGCGCCCCTGATCCTCGCCGAGGCCTGACTCTGGCGTGGTGCCCATTCGCGTCGCTTTTGTTTCTGACGTCGGCCTCGTGCGCGAGAACAACGAGGATGCGGTCGGCGCGTCTCTTCTCACGGAGGAGGACGTCGTTTCGGGCGTGGTTCGCGCTGTTTTCGTCGTGGCCGACGGCATGGGAGGTCATGAGCACGGCGAGGTGGCCAGCCGCCTCGCCGTCGACACCGTTACTACCCTCCTCACTCCGGGAATGACCGTGGAGCCTGCGCGGTCGTCACCCGCACGCCTGCTGGTGGAAGCACTCGACGAAGCGCATCGAGCGATCAAGAAGGCGGGAGCTGGAGACGGCGGTGACGCAGGCATGGGCACGACGGCGATCGCCGGGCTCGTCGTCGACGATGTCCTGACTCTCGCCCACATCGGAGACAGTCGCGCCTACCTTGCGCGGCGGGACGAGATTCGTCAGCTTACGGATGACCACGCATGGGCCGCGGAGCAGGTGCGCCAGGGCGTCATCACGAGTGAGGACGCCGCCGTGCACCCGATGCGGCACTACCTGACACGATCGCTTGGTCATCAGAACGAGATCGACGCCGATGTCATCGTTCACGACCCGCTTCAGGACGGCGACGTGATCGTCGTCTGCACCGACGGGCTCACGAACCACGTAAGCGACGACGAGATCCTGGGATGTCTACACGCGACGCCGTCAGCGCGCGGCGCTGTGCAGCACATGACTGCGTTGGCCAAGGAACGCGGCGGCAGCGACAACATCACGGTGCTGATCATTGAGTGCGGCCGGCTCCGCCGTTCGGCGCAGTTGGCGCGTGCGCTGGGAGTCGCGGCCGTCGCGCGACGGCCGCGACGGTCGCGTCACCTCGGATGGGCGGTCGTCGTCGTGGCCCTCAGCCTCGGACTCCTCGGCGGCGTCACGTACCACCGCGGATGGTGGACGTGGCCCGGGCATTTCAAGGTCGGCGCGCCGGTGGTGGACGGCGGTGGAGGACACAAGTGAACCGCATGCGTTGCCTGCTTCTCACCGCACTCGTCGTTGGCGCCGTGATCGTCGGCGCGGAAGCGGCTCCCGATGCCGAGCGCGTGGTCGTAAATCAAATTCACCTCAACGAATTCCCCGTGCTCCGAGCCTACGTTACCGTCGCCGCTCCGGGGGCGGCTCCCGTGGCCGGGCTCCCGGCTGAGACATTCGAAGTGCTCGAGGATGGTGTCGCCGCCGAACGCCTGGACGTGAGTGCTGTCCGCACCGCTGGGGATTCGCTGGCGGTCGTGCTTGCCATCGATCGGAGCGGCAGCATGAAGGGGGCGCTGGGGCACGCGGTGGCGGCGGCCGAGGCCTTCGTGTCTGACATGACCGCCGAGGACGTCGTGGGCGTCATCGCGTTCGACGACCAGGTGGGAGTTCTGCTCGCGCCGACGACCGATCGCGAGGCCGCGGCGACGGCGCTGCGCGGGATCAGTCTCGGACGTGATACCGCGCTGAACGATGCGGTGGCGGCCGCGGTCCGTATGCTCGGCGAGACGAAGGCGCGCCGGAAGGCGATCGTCGTCCTCACCGACGGCAAAGAGAACAGGAGCAAGACCTCGGCCGACGACGTGATCCGCGCGGCGCGCGCCGGCGGCATTCCGGTCCACACGGTGGCGCTCGGCAGCGAGGTGGACGCCGGTGCCCTCGGTCGGCTCGCCACGGCCACAGGCGGACTGACGTTCGAGTCGCAGAAGCCGGAGGACCTGGTCGCGCTTTACCGCCGCATCGCCGCGCTGATTGGAAGCCAGTACGCGGTCGCGTTCAAGTCTCCGGCAACGCTCGACCGCAAGTGGCACGACGTCGTCGTCGTCGCGACAGTCGCCGGCCGGCGTCTCGAAGGACGCCTCGGATATCTCGCGACGCTCGACGGCGCCCCCGACAGCCGCGTGATCGACGACTATCTCGCCCGTCGTGTTCGCACTCGGTGGCTCGTCCTGGGCGCGGTGTTTTCGATCCTTGCCGCCGGCCTTGTGACCGCCGTCGTGATCATCATGCGCCGCCGGCGGCAAGTCGCGTGGGAATGATCGGTCGGCAGCGGCGACGCATCGTTCTTGTCGTCTTGCTGGCGCTGATGGTGACGACGGCGATGCTCGTGGTGCTTTTTCTCAACGCTCCAGCGCATCGCCGGATTGGCGGGGGCGGAGGCGGCTTTGGTCCTGAACTCTCAGGGGTGGTTCTCGCGCCCGCCGCGCCCTTGTCGGGCGGTGGCCCGTTGGACGCCGCGCAGATCTTCGAGATGCAAGCGCCCGCGGTCGTTCTGCTTGCCGCCGTTGGCGACGGCACAGCGATTGGCTCGGGATTCATCGTGTCGCCTAGCGGGCTCGTGGTGACGAACTACCACGTGGTGGCGCCGGCAACTCGGGGCGGCGGCGTCGCGGCCCGACTCAAGGACGGCAGGGTCGTCCGTGTACAGAGGGTCGTCGCCGTTGACGCGCGTCGTGATCTCGCCGTTCTTGCGCTCGCGGCGGACGGACTGCCCAGTGTTCGGCTCGGCGATTCGGATGCTGTCAGGCCCGGCGAGAAGGTTGTTGTCATTGGACACCCGCAGTTTCTTGACTACACCGTCTCCGAGGGAATCGTCAGCGGACTGCGCAGCGACAATACGGGTTACCGCTACATTCAAATAACGGCGGCGATCTCTTCCGGCAGCAGCGGCGGACCGGTCTTCGACGCAACCGGCCGCGTGATCGCGGTCACCGTCATGACGCTCCGGACCGGGCAGAATCTCAACTTCGCCATCCCGGTCAACGATGTGCGGGCTATCCTTGGACGGCTGGGCTTGCGGTGATTCGACTCATCGTCGGCATCGCGCTTTTGCTGCTCACGGCGCCGCCAATAGCTGCCGCGCAATCGGCCGCAGACGCTGTCGCAACCATCAAGACACTGAGCGGTTCGCGCGTCACTCTGGATATCGGAGCCGACGCCGGGGTCAAGCCTGGACTTGAAGCGACGGTCTGGTACGAGTTGACGATCGGAGCTGCCCGAAAGCGTGTGAACGTCGCGCGCATCCGGATCACGTCGGTCCAGCCGCAGTCGGCAGAGGCCGCCATCGTCGCGTCCACCGAGAGGCTGCAGACCGGCTATCGCGTCTCGTTCGAGAGCGCGCTCGAGACTCCACCAGGGAGAACGCGTCCCGGGGGAATGCCCCCCGAGAAAACGCCGCAGGTGCTCCCTGAGTGCACAGGCCACCTTTTCGTCAAGACGGAACCCCCGGGAGCCAGCGTTCGAATCGACGGCAAGCTTCTCGACGAGAAGAGTCCCACGCTCGTGGAGGGGCTTCCGTGCGGGCTGCGTCGGGTGACGATAACTCTCGGAAACCATGAAGAGGCCGACCGGCAGGTGACCGTGCAAAGGGAGCGGCCCGAACAGCTCCTCGTGACGCTTACGTCACGGCGTGCGCGTGTCCGGATCGCTGCGCGTCCTGATGGTGTCGACGTCTTCCTGAACGGGCAGCGGCGCGGACAGACGCCGGTCGTCGTCGACGACCTCGAGTGGGGCGAGTACCGTCTGCGGCTCGAAAAAGCGGGATTCGTCGCGCTCGAGCGCACGCTGACGGTGAACCAGGTCAGCGTGGACGAGAGCTTCGTCCTCGTTCCAGTGGTAGCCTCGACCGTATCGCTTCGCATCTCGACCTTTGGCTTCGAGGCCACGAGCGGTATCCCGGGCATCTTGACGCTCGGTCTCCTGGCTAGCCAGTACGCCATCGAGGTCGATGACAAGATCGTGATGGACTGGCAAATCCGTTCCGACGAGATGACCCTCGAAGTTTTGCCCGGCACGCATCGTCTGCGCATCCTGGTGCGCAACATTCTGGTGCGGGCTTCGGATCCTGTCCACGACGAGCGCATCGTCGTTGCAGCAGGCCAGGAGAACCCGGTCAACGTCAATTTTCTGACCAACCACGTCTCGGTGAACGGTACCGAACGGCCATTCACGTACATGAGCTGGCAGAACCAGCGGCGATGAGGGGGCTTACGAAGATCGACTCGAAGAACTGTCAGAGCATCT
>JBGOTH010000153.1:0-6655 GCA_041476345.1 Methylomirabilia bacterium | reverse complement strand
GGCGGAGACGAAGGGCTCCGCGTTCAACAGACGATCCTCTTCGACGCGAGCAATCTCGGTTACGAGGTACGGCTGCGAGTGGAGAACGCATCGACCGCGCCGCGGACCGTGAGCGTGGCGTTTCCATGGTCGACGCGCACCGATTGGCAGGGCATCACGGAGAAGTTTCTCGGCCAGCACCCGAGCGAGGTCGTATTGGCGTCCGATGGTCGAATTCAGCACCTGGATACGCTGACGGCGGTCGAGGATCGCGTGGTAGCCGGCGACTGGATCGCGATGGGCAGCGTCTGGTATCTCGCTGCGCTGATTCCGAAAAGCCCCGACTTCAAGCTGGTGACCCACGCCACGAAGGGAACGCCCGCGAAAGAGGGGCAGTCACCGCCGACCACGCACGTCACGATCGCCGCGCGGGCAACGCCGACGATCGCGCCGGGAGGGGCATGGGAGGGGACGGTCGTCGTCTACGTGGGGCCGAAGGAGTTCGATCGGCTGTCGGCGTATGGCCTCGAAGGCACGATCAACTTCGGCGGCTTTCCCCTTCCCCGGCGCTTTGGTGGGCTGCCGATGGAGTGGCTCGGCGTTCCCATCCTCCATCTCATGAACTGGGTCTACCGCCACGTCGGGAACTACGGCGCCGCGATCATCCTCCTGACCGTGCTCTCCAAGGTGTTGTTCTACCCCCTGACGGTGAAGAGCATGCGGTCGATGAGGGCGATGCAGACGCTGCAGCCGCAGATCAACGCGCTGCGAAGCAAGTACAAGGGCGACCCACAGCGGCTGCAGCGAGAGACGCTCGAGCTGTATAAGAAGCACAAGGTCAACCCGGCCGGCGGATGCCTGCCGATGATCGCCCAGGTTCCGATCTTCTACGGCCTCTATCTCGCTCTCTCGGTTTCGGTGGAGCTGCAGGGCGCGACGTTCCTGTGCTTCGGCCGATCTCCGGACTGGGTGCCGGGTCTGGGTGGGACGCATCTTTGGATCTGCGATCTCGCGAGCCAGGATCCGACGTACCTGTTGCCGGTTCTGATGGGCGTGACGATGTTCACGCAGCAGAAGATGACGCCGGTGGCGGGCGATCCGCGCCAGGCGAAGATGATGCTCGTGATGCCGTTCGTGTTCACGTTCATGTTCATCCATCTGCCCGCCGGGCTCGTCCTCTACTGGACGGTCTCGAACATCCTGCAGATCCTGCAGCAGTGGTCCATGGATCGGCCGGCCACCCGCGGCGGTGCCCGCGAGACGAAGGAAGCCGGCCGCGCCTAGCGGCCGCAGGGAGCGAGCTCACGGGCGCTGATACGATCGTCGCGATCGCCACGCCGCCCGGCGCCGGCGCGCTCGGCGTGGTCCGCGTCAGCGGGCCCGACGCGCTGATCGTTGCCGGCGCGCTGGTGAGGCAACCGGCGGTGCTCGAAGCCCAGCCTTCTCATACGGTGCGGCACGTCGTGCTCGTCGACGGTGAATCCGGAGATCTGATCGACGACGCATTGTGCACGGTGATGCGGGGCCCGCGATCGTATACGGGAGAGGATGTGGTCGAGCTCTCGTGTCACGGTAGTCCTCCCCTGCTCGCCATGGTCGTCGAACGGCTCCGTCGTGCGGGCGCCCGCCTCGCCGCGCCAGGTGAATTCACGCGGCGCGCATTCGTGAACGGGCGCCTCGACCTGGGGCAGGCCGAGGCGGTCGCGCTCATGATCGGTGCCCGCACCGAACGCTCCGTGAAGCTGGCCGCGCGCGCGCGACTGGGCGCCCTCGGCGATCGAATCACGGCGCTGCGTGAGGCGTTGCTCGATCTCGTCGTCGGCCTCGAGGTCAGTCTCGATTTTCCCGACGAGCACGTCGGCATCGATCTGGATGCGGCACGCGCCCGCGTGCAGCAGCTGACGCATGAGGTCGACGCCGTCGTAGCAGCGGCCCAGCGCGGTCGGCTCGTGCAGGACGGAGTTACGATCGCGATCGTCGGACGTCCGAACGCTGGGAAGTCGAGCCTGCTGAACGCGCTGCTCGGACGGGACCAGGCGATCGTCGCGCCGACGCCGGGCACGACGCGCGATGTCGTGGAAGGCGCGCTCGTGATGGGCGGTGTGCCGGCGCGACTCCTCGATACCGCAGGCTTGGCGCATCCCGCGGACGCGATCGAGGCTGAAGGCATGAGACGTAGTCGGCGCGCGCTCGACGAGAGCGACATCGCGCTGTTGGTCGTCGACGGGAGCGCGGCGCCTGCGCCGAACGAAGCGTTTGCCGATCTCGCCGGCCGGCGCGTCATCATGGTGCGTTCGAAAAGTGATCTGCCGCAGCATCCCGAAGCGAGTGGGCTGCGCGAGGCCATTGCGGTCTCGGCGGTGACCGGCGCCGGGTTGTCGGCGCTCTTCCGGAGAATAGGCGAGGAGGTCGCGGAACTCGTCGGCGCCGAGAATGAGGAGGGGCAGATCGCGACGTCGCTTCGTCAGCGGGAAGGATTGGAGTGGATCCAGCGCGCGCTTCGATCCGCGACGGTGGCGCTCGCGGGCATGCCCCTCGAGGTTGCGCTCGTGGATTTTCGGCAGGCTTTGCTGGCAGTCTCGGCGCTGCTCGGCGTCGAGCTCGGCGACGCCGTTCTGGATCGCATCTTCTCGACGTTCTGCGTCGGGAAGTGACGCGCCTCCCCGCCGCGCTCTTTCGAACTCCTCTTCCTGGGCTTGGTCGCCCGCTCACTGTGACCGAGGGGGCTACGGCAAGTAAATATCTAATTCTATTGATTAAATGGAGTAAATATCAGCGCCTGGTAGGGTCTGTGGAGCCCATGTGGTTGATCGAGAATGTATTTCTTGACAGCCTCTGTTTTCTGGAAGCTCTTCCATCCGCAGCCCGGCGGCTTGCCGACGTCGGTTCGGGCGCGGGGATCCCTGGTATACCCATTGCGATCGTGAGTCCGGGGCTGGAGGTCGACTTGATTGAGTCCAGGCAGCGTCGTGTTTCGTTTCTGTCGACAGCTGTTCGAGAGCTTGCTCTCCCTCGAGTCCGTGTCGTTGGCGCGCGAGTCGAGGATCTTGCCACAAGCCATGCGGAGCTATTCGACGTGGTAACCATGCGGTGCGCCGGCGAGATTCGCACGCTTGTTCCTCGAGTTCTTCCCCTGCTCCGTCCGGGGGGCACACTCATCGTGTCAGCAAAGCCTGGATCTGGTGACGGTGGAAATCTAGTTGTCGTCTCTACGCGTAGTGGACGACCCCGCAGCTTCCGGTGCTTCGTGAAGCCATTCAGCAGTACTTGACGAGATCATGCCGAACCCGCGACAATGTTCCACGTGAAACTACACCAAACGGATGTGTGTCTGTGTTTATCGTGAAACAGTCTTGAGTCGATGCATAGCGGTGGTCAACCAGAAGGGTGGCGTTGGAAAGACCACCACGGCAGTGAACCTCGCCGCGGCGCTGGCGCTGGCCGAAAAGCGAGTGCTTCTAGTAGATTTGGACCCTCAAGGCAACGCGACGACAGGTTTTGGGATTTCTAAAACCGATCTCTATCCGACTATCTATCATGTTCTTATGGGCGGCGAGCCCGCAGAAAAGGCCATTCTTTCAACTGCCCTCCCCTGCCTCCGTCTTATCCCGTCGGACATCGATCTGGTGGGTGCCGAGATAGAGCTCGTAGGGATGGAACGGCGCGAGTTCCGCTTGCGGGATGCGTTAGGCGAACGGACGACGCGTGAGGACTACGTCTTCATCGACTGCCCGCCATCACTCGGCCTCCTGACGATCAATGCGCTCGCTGCGGCGGACAGCGTTCTGGTCCCCCTCCAGTGCGAGTTCTATGCTCTCGAGGGCCTTGCCCACCTCGTGAAGACGGTCAAGCTCGTCCGAGAGCGGCTCAATCCGACCCTCGACATTGGCGGTATTGTGCTCACGATGTTCGACGGCCGTACGAGCCTGGCGCTCCAGATCCGGGATGAAGTGCAGCGGTATTTTCCAGGAAAAATCTTTGAGACGGTGATTCCTCGGAACATCCGACTCACCGAGGCTCCCAGCCATGGGAAGCCGGTGATGCTTCACGATCTCAAGTCCAGTGGTGCGATCGCCTACCTAGAGTTGGCGCGTGAGCTCATCCATCACGGAGGATCGACGGCATGAACAAGCGTGGTCTCGGCCGCGGCCTGGGGGCCCTGCTCGGACCCGAGTCGGAGGCTACTCCAACAGGGACGTCCCTCGAGATCCCAACCGACCGGATCCGGCCCAATGCGCGTCAGCCCCGGAAACGGTTCGATCCTTCGACGCTCGCGGAGCTTGTGGAATCGATCAAGGCGTCCGGAGTCATCCAACCGATCATCGTTCGAAAGCTCGGCGATGGGTTTGAGCTCATTGCCGGAGAGCGTCGTTGGAGAGCCGCGAAGCAGGCCGGCCTCGAGCGGATTCCGGCGATCATTCGCGAGGTCACCAATGCGCAAAGCCTCGAGATCGCGCTCGTCGAGAACCTCCTACGCGAGGACCTCAACCCCGTCGAGGCCGCCGAGGGTTACCGGCAATTGCTCGCTGACTTCGCCTGGACGCAGGAGCAGCTCGGGCAGCGCATTGGGAAGGATCGGAGCTCGATCGCGAACGCGCTTCGGCTGTTGAAGCTTCCCGAATCGATCCAGGAAGATCTGAGGATCGGACGACTCACGATGGGCCATGCGCTCTCGCTCCTCTCCTTGACGAGCGTCGACGACCAGATGAAGCTGAGAGACCGGATCCTCGCGCACTCCTGGTCCGTGCGCGCGACCGAGGCGGACGTGAAAACACGCCGCCCGTCGTCAAGCGTCGCTCGACGCCGATCCGCGGAGCTGGGAGCGCTCGAGGGTTCGCTGCAGCGGGCACTCATGACCCGCGTGCGGATCGTGGGGAACGACCGGCGCGGCCGCATCGAGATCACCTACGCGACCGCCGACGAGCTCGAGCGACTTGGCGGCGTCCTCGGAGGGCAGGCGTAACGTGAGAGAGCGCATCGTCGTCGGGATGAGCGGAGGCGTGGATTCGTCCGTCGCGGCCGCGCTCCTCGTCGAGCAGGGGTACGACGTGGTCGGCGTCACGCTGCGGGTATGGCCCTGGAAAGAGCCCACGGGCGATGCGCAGCGCTTCGGAAGCTGCTGCTCGGCGGAGACGGTCGACGACGCGCGCAGCGTCGCGCGCCGGCTCGGGATCCCCTATTACCTCCTGAACAGCGAAGATGAGTTCGATCGCGCAGTGATTGATAGGTTTGTTTCTGAGTATCACGCAGGCCGCACTCCCGTCCCGTGTGTGGCGTGCAATCGAGATCTAAAGTTCGGATCACTTCTGCGCCGCGCCGCGGCGTGGGACGCGGTGGCCGTGGCCACCGGGCACTACGCGCGGATCACGGACGACCCGGCCACCGGGCGTCGCCTCCTCTGGAAGGGCGTCGACGCGCGCAAGGATCAATCCGACTTTCTCTGGCCGCTGACGCAGGCGCAGCTGGCCGCGGCGCGCTTTCCCGTGGGCCATCTCCCGAAGGAGGAGGTGCGCGAGCACGCCCGCCGACTGGGGCTCGTCACGGCGGACAAGCCGGAGAGCCAGGAGATCTGCTTCATCCCCGACGACGACTACCGCGGATTTCTTCGACGCCGCGCGCCGGCGGTCTTCCGGCCGGGCGCGATCGTCGACACCTCCGGTGCCGTCCGTGGTCAGCACGGGGGCATCGCGAATTTCACCATCGGCCAGCGCCGCGGACTCGGGCTCAACGGGAACAACGCGCGCTACGTGGTCGATCTCGATCCCGCGACCGACACCGTGACCGTCGGAGCGGTCGCGGACCTCGAGCGCGATCACCTCATCGCGACCGACGTCAATTTCATCGCCGGCGAATCTCCGCACGAGGCGCTCCGGGTGCAGGCACGAATCCGTCACAACCACGTGCCGGCGGCGGCCACGGTGCGCGCGCGCGGGGATCGCACGGCCGAGGTCGTGTTCGACGAGCCGCAGCGCGCGATCACGCCGGGGCAGTCGGTGGTGTGGTACCAGGGAGACTTGGTGATCGGCGGCGGCGTCATCACCCGCACGCGTTGACAGGTTCCACGTCGAGTGATAGTTTTCACAAACCTTCGGCGTAGTAGCAACGCACGACCGGGAGACCCCTTCATGCCACAACGTGGACGCGACTGGATCGGCCGCATCCTGTGTTCGGCAACGGTGTTGCTCCTGTCCATGCCCGCGCTCGCGAGTGCGGCAGAGGAGCATGGCGGCGGGCTGATCAGCTTCGACAAGTCCCTCATCGTGCAGGGGGTCAACTTCATCCTCCTGTTGCTCGTGCTGCAGCGCCTCCTGTACAAGCCGCTCGTCAGCAAAATGCAGGAGCGCACCGCCGCAATCCAGAAGGCGCTCGACGAGGCGCAGGCCGCACGCGCCGAGGCCGCGCGCCAGCAGGAAGAAAACGCCACGCGCCTCCGCAGCGCCTATCAGGAGGCGGCGGCCATCCGCGAGCAGGCGCTCAAGGAAGCCTCCGAGGAACAGCGCCGGCTCGTCGAAGGAGCCCAGGTGGAGGCGCGTCGGCTCGTCGAGAACGCGCGCGCGCAGACCGAGGCCGACATCCGCCGGGCCCGCGAAGAGCTGCGGCGGGAGGTCGCCGGGATCGCCGTGGCCATCGCGGAGAAGCTGGTGCGCAAATCCCTCCGTGACGAGGATCATCGTCG
>JBGOTH010000152.1:0-6666 GCA_041476345.1 Methylomirabilia bacterium | reverse complement strand
CGTCCGTCAGCTCGCGGTGAACGCGCACATCGTCGTCGAGCCCACGGGTGCCGTGGCCCTCGCCGCCGTTCTCTCTGGAAGGCTGCCGGTACCACGCGGTGCGAAAGTCGGAGTGGTACTTTCGGGCGGGAACATCGATCCTGCCCTGCTCGCCACTATTTTGACGACGCGCTGAGCGGGCGGGCCGGAGCGGGCGGGCCGGAGCGGGCCTGGCGTCAGCCCGGCTGCCCGCTCCGCTGGTGGAAGTCGGTGACCACGTCGGCGGCGAGGCGCGCGAGCTGATCGAGCATCTGGTCGGGCGGACACATCGGGCGAAGGATGAACTTCGACGCGCCCGCCGCGACGTACTGCTCCAGTCGTTCGCGGACGAGGTCGGCCGGCCCGAAGGCCGTGCACTGAGCGAGCGTGGCGTCGTCCACGCGGCCACGCGGGACGAACGGGGCGGCGGCGGCGCGCGCACGCGCGGGATCGTCGTCGAGGTGGTAGTAGAACAGCGTGCCGAAGTGGTCGACCGGCACTTCGCGGCCGGCCTCCTTCGCGAAGGCCTGTGTCTTCTCGACGCCGACGCGCATCTCCGCGGGCATGATGAACGACGGAATCCAGCCGTCGCCCATCCGGCCGGCGCGTCGCATCGCGGCCTCGCTCTTGCCGCCGATCCACAGCGGGAACGGCTGCTGGAGCGGCTTGGGCAACACGGTGATGCGGTCGAGCTTCCAGAACTCGCCGGCGTACGTCACGTCGTCTTCTTCCCAACAGCGACGCATGATGGCGATCGCCTCGTCCGTCCGCCGCCCGCGCTCCTTGAAGGGCACGCCGGCGGCGTGGAATTCGCGCTCCTGCTCGACGCCGATACCGAAGGCCGGCAGCATGCGGCCGTGCGAGAGGTAGTCGATCATCGCCAGCTCGCGCGCCGCGAGGACCGGCGACCGGAACGGCGTGATCAGGACGCTCGGTCCGAACTTCAACCGAGTCGTTCGCGCGGCGACGGCCGCCATGGCGGTGATGGGCTCGGGAACGAACGCCGGGGAGGACAATCGGTCGGAAAACCACACGGAGTCGATCGTGCTCTTCTCGCACAATTCCACGAAGCGCCAGAAGAAGTCGAAGCCTCCCGCGGGGCCGGTCGGCCAGAGTCCCGGCATGACGCCGATGCGGTACTTGATCTGCACGGACCGACTCTAGTGCAAGGGGGTGTGGCCGTCCAGCGTGTATGATGAATGTCGGTTCATTCATGCGCGATCCGGACAAGCACCGACAGATCATCGATGCCGCGGTGCGCGTATTCGCCCGCAACGGCTACTACAACTCTCGCGTCTCCGACGTCGCGCGCGAGGCCGGCGTCGCCAGCGGCACCATCTATCTCTACTTCCGGACGAAGGACGAGATCCTCGTCAGTCTCTTCCGCGAAAAGATGGCCGCGTGGGTGGCATTCGTCCGCACGGAGATTGCCGGAGAGTCCGACGCGCTCGCCAAAATCCGGCGGCTGGTGGCGCTGCACTTCAGCGTGCTCGAGAAGGATCCGGCACTCGCCGAGGTGGTGCAGGTGGAGCTGCGCCAGGGCCACAAGTTCTTCCACGGCGCCTCCGCGCACGAGGTGTCCGCGTACTTCGAGCTGATTGGCTCGGTCCTCGCGGAGGGACAGGCCGCCGGCGTCCTCCGCCGCGATCTTCCTCTGAAGATCGCGACCAAGGTCTTATTCGGAGCCATGGATCAGATGGCAACGTCGTGGGTCCTCGGCAAGCGAACGTACCGCCTGAGCGATGCCGCGGAGACGGTCGCGGCCGTGTTCTTGAGAGGAGTCATCGCCGATGCCGTTTGAGACGCTGCTCGTCGCCCGAGAAGAGAGCTTCGCCGTCATCACGCTGAACCGTCCGCCCGCCAATCCGATCAGCGCCCAGCTCGTCCAGGAGCTCGACGACGCCGTCGCGTCGTTCGCGGAGGACGATGGCGTGCGGTCGATCGTCATCACCGGGTCCGGCGAGAAGATCTTCTGCGCCGGCGCCGATCTCGGATCCGCACTGGCCGGTGGCAACGTCGATGCCTTCATCCGCTTCGGCAATTCCGCCCTGCGCAGGATCGAGCGGTTCCCGAAGCCGATCATCGCCGCCGTCAACGGGCATGCGCTCGGCGGGGGCTGCGAGATCGCCATGGCATGTCATTTCCGGCTCCTGAAGGAAGGTGCGCGGATGGGACAGACGGAGTCGAATCTCGGGATCATCCCGGGCTTCGGTGGGACCCAGCGTATGCCGCGGCTCATCGGCCGCACGAAGGCCCTCGAGTTCATGATTCTCGGCAGCCAGATCCCTTCGGACGAGTGTCTCGCGCTCGGGCTCGTCAACCGGCTGTCGAAGGAGGGCAAGACGCTCGACGACGCGAAAGCGCTCGCGCGGCAGATCGCCAAGCGCCCGCCGATCGCGACGCGACTCCTCATCGAGGCGGTGGACGACGGGCTCGAGGCGCCGATCGATCACGCGCTGGAGGTCGAGACGCGGGCCTTCATGAAGGTGCTCCGCACCGAGGACGCCTCCGAGGGCCTCCAGGCGTTCTTCGGCAAGCGCGACCCGCAGTTCAAGGGCAAGTAGCCGGATGGATCTCGGGATCCGCGACCGGGTCGCGGTCGTGACCGGCGGGGCGCGCAGCCTCGGCAAGGCCGACGCACTCACGCTCGCCGCCGAGGGATGTCGCGTGGCCATCGTGGATCTCAACGAAGAGGGCGCCGAGGAGACGGCGAAGGAGATCATCGCCGCGGGAGGCACGGCCCGCGGCTACGCGTGCGACATTCGGGAGGCCGGGCCGGTTCTCGACGTGATCGGGCGCGTCGAGCGCGACCTCGGCCCTGTCGCGATCTGCGTCAACAACGCCGGGTTCATCTACACGGTCGCTCAGCTGAACGACATGCGCGACGACGATTGGGCGCTCAATCTCGCGGTCAACCTGACCGGCACGTACAATGTCACGAAGGCCGTGTTCTCCGGAATGCGCGAGCGCCGATGGGGGCGTGTGATCTGCATGGCCTCCATCGCCGGCCTCATGGGCGGTTTCGGGCAAACGGCGTACGCGACCACGAAGATGGGCGTCATCGGGTTCACGCGGTCGGTGGCCCTCGAGGGTGCGCGCTACGGCATCACCGCGAATGCGATCGCGCCGGGCATCATCGGGCCCAACGCGAACCTGAGCCCGATGTACGAACGGATGGTGAAGCGCGTGGCGATGCAGGTTGAAGGCGCCCCTGAAGATGTCGCGAACGCGATTGCGTTCCTCTGCTCCGCGCGCGCGCGTTACATCACGGGCGCCGTGCTGACCGTGACCGGCGGGATGGACCTCTTCACGTTCTAAACGGACCGACTGGAGGACAGCGATGCCCACAGTGCAAGAGACCTTCGATGCAATGTCCGGGCGCTTTCGCGCCGACAAGGCGGGCGGCACCAACGCCACCATCCAATACGACATCAGCGGTGACGGCGGGGGCACCTGGAATGCCGTGATCAAGGAGGGCACCTGCGCCGTGACCCAGGGGGCGGCGGCGAGCCCGAGCCTGACGCTGACGATCTCCGGCCAGGACTGGCTCGACATGCTGTCGGGCAAGCAGTCCGGGCAAATGTTGTTCATGTCGGGGAAGCTCAAGGTCAAAGGGGACATGGGTCTGGCGATGAAGCTCGGCTCACTGTTCCAGATGTAGGCGACGCCGCATGGGACAGGAGCGCTTCGCCGACGTCGTCGAACGGTTCGCCAACGGCTATCCCGATCTTACCGTGGGCGCATCCCCCGAAGTCGTCAGGCAGTGGCAGGAAGAGTTGGAGCGGGGGTTCAAGCGCATGCAGAACCTCGCGCGGATGGTGCAGCACCCGGTGGAGCCGCGCACGGGTCAGACGCCGCGTGAAGAGATCTATCGCAAGGGCAAGGCGAGGCTGTATCGCTATGCCTCGAAGCGCACACATCGCACGCCGGTCCTCTTCGTCCCGAACCTCGGGATCAGCCGGCCGTACATCTTCGACTTGCTCCCGGGCGGCAGCTTCGTCGAGCACATGACGACAGAGGGCTTCGACTTCTATCTCCTCGACTGGGGCGTGTTCGGCCCCGAGGACAACGATCTCAGCTTCGAAGACTGCGTGGTGAAGATCCTGCCGCGCGTCGCACGCAAGGTCCTGGAGTCCTCCGGTGCCCCCGAGCTTTCGATCCTCGGTTACTGCATGGGTGCGCCACTCTCAGCCTCGTTCGTGGCCACGCATCCTGAAGTGCAGGTCAAGAACTACATCAACATGGCGGGGCCGATCGATTTCTCGAAGGTCGGCATGTTCGGGCTGTGGCTCGATCGCCGCTTCTTCGACGTGGACCGCTTCATCGACACGATGGGCTGTCTCCCGGCGGATCTGGTGAAGGCCGGGTTCAAGCTCCTGCGGCCCACCATGGACCTCTCCACGAACCTGAATCTCTGGTGGAACCTGTGGAACGACAAGTACGTGGAGGGCTTCACCGCCCTGAACAAGTGGGCGAACGAGTACGTCGCGTTCCCCGGCGAGTTCTTCCGGCAGTGGGTGCGTGACTTCTACCAGGGGAACAAGCTCTTCCGCGGTGAGCTCGTGCTCGGCGGCCGTCCGGTACGGCTCTCGAGCATCGAGTGCCCGCTGTTCGTCGTCGGGGCCAAGGAGGACTACATCGCGCCGCCGGCGTGCGTGCGCGCGCTCCTGGACGCCGTAAGCAGCCGCGAGAAGGAATATATCGAGCTGCCCGGAGGACACATCTCGCTGATCGCCGGCCGTGGTGCCGCGGTGCACTGCTGGCCGAAGGTCTCGGGCTGGCTCGCGCAGCGGAGCTGAGGGGGGTCAGTTCTTGGCGCGGAGCGTCATTTCGGGTTATAAGCTGGCTTCATGAGCGACGTGAGCGCGGCCAGCCAACAGTTGTTCGAGGTCTGGAAGAAGCAACTCGACGAGGGGACGCAGGCATGGTCGCGGCTCCTCGGACAGAATCCGACGCCGACCCCCGACCCGATGTCCTTCTGGAAGCCGGCAATGGAGCACGGACTTCAAACGTGGTCACGGATCTTTGCGACCACTCCGGTGACACCGGACCTCATGTCTCAATGGAAGCAGTTCCTCGATCAGTCGATCGAGGCGTGGTCGCGAGCGCTTGGACAGGTGATGGGCACCGACAACTTCGCGGAGGCTATGGGCCGCTCGCTCGATCAGTGGCTCACCAGCTACGCGCCCGTGAAGAAGGCCGCAGATCAGTCCATCGATGCCACGCTGCAGGCGCTGAACTTGCCGACCCGCACGCAGGTGACCGCGCTCGCGAAGCAGATCATGGACCTGGAGGAGCGTCTCGACCGTCTCGACGACGGGATCGCGGCGGTGTTGCGCCGCCTCGAGGGAGGGAAGGCCTGATGATCGGAAAGACCATCGCCGAGCTCAACGTGGGCGACCGTGCCGAGCTGACGCGCCTCGTCGAGGATGACGATCTCGCACGCTTCGCCGGCGCCGTGGGCGACTACAACCCGGTCCACAACGATCCTGTGTACGCTGCGGCCACGATCTTCAAGACGCCGATCGCGCCGGGGATCTTCACGGCGGGGCTCATCTCAGCGGTGATCGGGACCGAGCTTCCCGGGCCGGGCGCGATCTACCTTTCGCAGACCCTGAAGTTCGTCAAGCCGGTGCGTGCCGGCGACACCATTGCCGCCCGCGTAGAGATCGTGGAGGTGATTCGCGATCGCAACCGCATTCGTCTCCGGACCGCGTGCGTGAACCAACACGGCGAAGAGGTGCTGGCGGGCGAGGCGTGGGTGATGCCGTCGAAGACCGCCGTCGTCTACGACGAGCGGCGAAGAGGGCTCGGCACGCTTGCGGGATGGCCGCTTCAGTCGTGGACGTGCGCGGCCCAGGTGATGCTGGCCTGGGGAGCGCTCGGCCTCGCCTTCATGGCCGCTACATCAACAGGCCGCCGTTGATCGAGACTTCCGCGCCGGTGATGTAGTCCCCGTCGGCGGAAACCAGATACGTCACGGCCCGTCCGACCTCGTCGGCCCGTCCGAACCGCTTCAGCGGAATCTGCTCGAGCAGCTTGTTGCGGACCTTTTCGGGGATGCCGTCCACCATCTCCGTCTCGATGAACCCGGGCGCAACCGCGTTCACGGTGATGCCCTTGCCGGCGAGCTCCTTGGCGAGCGACTTGGTGAACGCCGCCACGCCTGCCTTCGACGCGGCGTAGTTCGCCTGGCCGAAGTTGCCGATCTGCCCGATGACAGAGGTGATGTTCACGACGCGTCCGTAGTTCTGCTTGATCATCTGGTCGATGAAGACCTTGGTGCAGTTGAAGACCCCGTCGAGGTTGATGGCGAGCACCTTCCGCCACGACGCGTGGTCCATCTTCGTGAACGTCTTGTCGGAATTGATTCCGGCATTGTTGACGAGGATGTCGAGGTGGCCGAACTCGCGCAGGATCTCCTGCGCCATGCGGAACGTGTCGGGGTAGTCACCGACGTCCGCCTGCGCGATGAGTGCGCGCCGACCCATTGCCGTGATCGCGTCTGCGACGTCCCGCGCGCCCTTCTCACTCGACACGTAGTTGACGGCGACGTCCGCGCCTTCCTCGGCCAGCGCGAGCGCAATCGCCCGGCCGATGCCGCGAGATCCTCCGGTGACGAGCGCCGTTCGGCCTTGGAGCTTCATG
>JBGOTH010000151.1:0-6681 GCA_041476345.1 Methylomirabilia bacterium | reverse complement strand
AGGCCGCCGCGGCCCGCCGCCAGTCGCCGCGGATCTGGAGTGCGAACGGTCGCGCCGTCCACGCCGGCAGCCGGACCCGGTCGCCCGCGCGCCAGCGCCAGAACGCCAGCTCCCCCGTGTGCCAGGTGTGGCGATGGCGGATGGCGAGATCCCACACGCCCCGGACCTCGGCGGAGGAATCACCGATGCTCGCGGGCATCAGCAGCGCTTCGATCCAGGGCCGGATCGCGCTCGGGCCCCGCGCGGGGAGGCGTGTGTGGCAGGTGGGGGAAGAGCCGGACGCGCCATGGGTGCTGTCGAGCCACCCGCGGCACGCGCACATCGCCGGCTTCGATCTCCATGCGAATGTCGCCGTCCCAGCGGCGGATCGCGGGCGTTTGGAGCAGCTCTGTCGCTATTTGTTGCGCCCGCCCGTCGCGCAGGATCGGCTGCAGCGTTTGGACGGAAACCACATCCTGCTGACGCTGAAGACACCGTGGGCGGACGGCACGCGCCATTTGACGTTCGCGCCGTTGGAGCTGCTCGAGAAACTGGCCGCGTTGACCCCGCGCCCGCGGATCAACCTCATCCTCTATCATGGCGTGCTGGCGCCGCACGCGCGATGGCGCGCCCGCGTTGTTGCATGCGGCACGCCTTCGGCGGCGGCGCTGACGATGCCGGAGCGGTTGGACGATGCCAGCGATGACGCGCCGCTGGCGACACCGCCGCGTCACTGGGCGTGGGCGAACCTCATGCGCCGGGCCTTCGACATCGACGTTCTGGCCTGCCCGCGCTGTGGGGGACGTCCTGGACAGCCTCGCCGCGGCGGTCGCGGCTCCCGATCGCCCTCCGCCTACTCCGCTCCTCGCCCAGCTCCCCTCGTGATCCCGGCCTGACCGACCGGTCCGCAGCCGGCGCTTACGTCGTCGTCTGTGCACAGGTGCGCTGATCAGCCACCGCGCGTATCGCCGGAGCACTCCTGCCGCGCAGAATCGCTCGACAGCCCCGTCGTCCGCGCTGTACGTAGGGGCCAACGATCCGCGCTCGCCCGGCGCCCCGTGACTTACCGATAGGGGCGTTTATGTCGCTCCCTCTCTGAGATGATCCTGCGCCGATAGCGCGCTACAGCACGCCCTCGCTCTTCAACGCGCCGATTTCACCGGCGCCGATGCCGAGCCAGGCGCTCAGCACTTCGGCACTGTGCTGACCGAGCAGTGGTGACGCAGTGACTCGCGGCGGCTTGCCGTCGACCCGTACGGGCCACGCCGGCATCTTGAACGGCCCGCTCGGATGCTGCATCACCTGCATGATGCCGCGCTTCTCGAAGCTCGGATCGTTCTGCAGCTCCATCGTGTCGAACACCGCGCCGGCCGGCACGCCGACGCCGCTGATCAAGGTCATCGCTTCTTCCTTGGTGTGCTTGCGCGTCCATTCGGTGACGATTCCGTCGACCTCCGCCTCACGCTCGAGCCGGGCGGCGCCGGTAGCGTAGCGCGGGTCGTCGATCAGCTCGGGGCGCCCGACCAACTTCATCAGCCGTGCCCAGTGCTCGGGATTGGCGCGACTCGTCATGACGTAGATCCAGTCGTTGGGACCGTACGGCTTGCACTGGTAGAGACCGGATGGCGCGTTGGCGCCCATGACGGTCTTCGCCCCGCGCCGTGCCGCCGCTTTCCCCGTGCGCGCCTGAACCGCGAAGCAGGTGCGCATGTAATGAAGCATCGCGTCCTGCATCGCGACTTGCAGCCGCCGTCCTTTTCCGGTGCGCTGACGCTCGAACAGCGCGCCCAGAATCGTGACCGCCATCAACATCCCGGTGCCGGTGTCGCCGAAGCTCGGGCCGGGCTTGACCGGCGGCCGATCGGCCTCGCCGGTCACGCTGATCATTCCGCCGGCGGCTTGCGCGATCATGTCGAAGGCGAGTCCCTTCTCGTACTTGCTCCCGGTGCCGAATCCCTGGATCGAGCAATAGATGATGCCGGGGTTGAGCTTCCTGACCTCGTCGTAGCCGAGGCCGAGCCGCTCGATCGTCCCCGGCGCCATGTTCTCGACCGTGACGTCGGCCTTCTTCAACATCTCCCTGATGAGCTCGAGCCCCCGCGGCGATTTCAGATCGAGCGTCAGCGATTTCTTGTTCGCGTTGAACATGTGGAAGTACCACGGGTCGTCCGGGGCCTTGCCGGGAAGCACCCGGCGGGCCGGATCGCCCGTCTTCGGGTTCTCGATCTTGACGACGTCGGCGCCGAGCCAGGCGAGCGCCTCCGTGCACGATGGCCCGGCTTCGAACTGGGTGAAGTCGACCACCCGGATGCCGGCGAGACACTCGAGGTTCTGGCAGTTGTCACTCATCAGTGATTCCCTCCCGCGGCCACGCGCAGCGCGCGCTCGAGCTCCACGAGCTTGGCCGGCGACAGCGCAGGCGACGTTAGCACAGTGAAGCTGTTGCGGACCGCCCTCGCCTATACTCCGACCGCCGAGGCAAACGCCGGGGAGTGATCCCAAGGAGGTTCCATGGCCCGCATCCCGCTCGTCACCAGAGATCAGATCGTCGAGAAAGAAAAGCCCGCGTACGACGCGTTCATGCTGAGCCGGGCGAATCGGCCCAACATCGGCCCGTACGCGCTCGTCGCGCACATGCCCGAAGTCGCACAAAAGCTGGAAGCCCTGCGCCTCTACCTCCGGGCCGAGGCCTGCCTGCCGCAGAAGCTGCAGGAACTGGCAATGATCTCCCTGGCCCGGGAGATGAGCTGCGCCTTCATCTGGTACGCGCACGCCGCCGCGGCCCGGCAGGCCGGAGTACGCGACGACATCGTGGATGGTATTCGCGAGAAGCGCACGCTCACCAACCTCGATCCCGAGGAGCAGGTGGTGGTCGACTTCACGGGTGAGCTTCTCCAGCACCGCAAGGTCAGTCGGGCTACATTCGATGCCGCGACCGCGCGATTCGGTCCTCGCGGCACCATGACTCTGACGAATCTGATCGCCTGCTATGCAGTGCTGGCGTACAACATGAACACCTACGAGCTGGAAGCGCCGGGGCATCCGACGGAGAAGGGTTTGACGACGTGAACACGCACTGGGTCGGCACCTGGACCGCGGCGCCCGCGCCCGCCGACGGCGGCGCCTTCAGTAACCACACGCTGCGGATGATCCCGCGCGTCAGCGTCGGCGGCAGCCGGCTGCGCGTGCGCATCTCGAATGCGTATGGCACTCGCCCGTTGGCGATCGGCGCGGCGTGCGTCGGCCTGCGCAGCACCGGGCCCGCGGTCGTGCCGGGCTCCAACCGACGGCTCACCTTCGGCGGCGACGCCGGCGCGACGATCGCCGCCGGCGCACTCGTCGTCAGCGATCCGATCGATCTCTCGTTCGCGCCGCTGTCGGACCTCGCCGTCAGCGTGCACCTGCCGGACGATCTGCCGGCGAGCTTCGGGATCACCGGGCGCTACGCGCGGCAGACCAACTACATCTCGCCGCCCGGAGATTTCTCCGCCGAAGAGGTCATGCCGGTCGGCAAGCTGACGGACGACTGGTACTTCGTGTGCGGCGTCGACGTCGTCGCGCCGCGGGAGACAGGCGCCGTCGTCGCGGTCGGCGACTCGCTGACCGACGCCAACATCTCGACCCATGACGGCCATCACAGCTGGCCCTCGCAGCTCGCGCGCCGGCTGATCGCGCGGCAAGGCGGGCGGCCGATGGCGGTGATGAACCAGGGGCTCGGCGGCAACCGCATCCTGCACGACATTCGTGGCGACAGCGGCCTGCGCCGCTTCGACCGCGACGTCATCGCGCAGCCCGGCGTCACCCACACCGTCATCATGCTGGGCACCAATGACTTGAGAAACCGCCCCGGCAAGCGCGAGGAAGAAGTGACCGCGCCTCAGATGATCGCGGGGCTGAAGCAGTTCGCCGTCCGCGGCCACGCGCGCGGGATCAAGGTGATCGTCGCCACGCTGACCCCATTCGAGGGCGAGACGTTCCTCGTCGGCGCGTGGAACCCGACGCGCGAGGCGGTGCGCCGGGACGTCAACGAGTGGCTGCGCAAGACCGACGTCTTCGACGCGATCGTCGATTTCGACCGGGCGGTGCGCGATCCCGGCCATCCGACCCGAATGCTGCCGATCTACGATTGCGGCGACCACCTTCACCAGAGCGACCTGGGCTATCGCGCGATGGGCGACGCGATCGACCTGTCGTTGTTCGAGGAGAGCTGAGGGACGTTTGGCGCTATCATCAGTGTCATGGCGAGGCTCAATTTGACACTGGATCAAGACACGTTTCGTCGACTTGATCGGCACACCAAACGGTCGGGAAAACCACGAGCCACCCTGGCCAGAGAGCTCCTGCGCGAGGGGCTTGCACAGCGAGAAACGGCCGAGCGACGCAAGCGGCTCGCCGCCGACTATGCGGCCGGGCGCGGCGATGCGCGGGCCCTGCTGAGAGGCTTGGAAGCCGGGCAGCTGGAGCTCATGGACGATGAAGACGCGTGAGCCTATCGAGTTCCGGCGGGGCGACATTCTCTGGATTCAGTGCGACCCCTCGGTGGGGGTGGAGCCGCGGAAGACGAGGACGTGCGTCGTCGTGTCGAACAACGTTGCCAATCGCTTCGGACAGGCGGTCACCGTAGTCCCAACCCAGGCCTACACGGCGGACCGCGCGTCCAGAACCTACATGGTAGATCTACGAGCGCCACGTTCCACGCTCGCGGCGGCCCGAATCGCGAACACCTCCATGGTCATGACCTACGATCGGGATCGCGTGGTCCGCCGCGCAGGACGCATCTCAGCCGAGGCACAGCACGCCGTCGATCGAGCGATGGGAATTCACCTCGGCCTCATCGCGATCTGACGAACGCGGGAAGCAAGAGGGAGGAGTCCCGACCATGACCGCTCATGATGCCCTGCGCACGATTCTGCCGATCGCCGGCTTCAGCGAGGACCGCGCCCGCTCGGTCGCGATCACCGGCGACGCCGATCCGATCCTGCCGACACCGTTTCGCATCGGCGAAACCAGCGCCGCCGCGCTCGGGGCGGTCGGCCTCGCCGTCTCCGATTTATGGGAATTGCGCGGCGGGAAGCGTCAGGAGATCGCGGTCGATACGCGACAGGCGACCGCGTCGCTCCGCAGCGGGCACTACATGAAGATGGACGGGGCGCCCGTGTCCACCGAGCGCAACACGGTGATGGGCGTCTATCCGGCGAAGAACGGGCGCTGGAGCTATCTCCACTGCAACTTCCCGAACCATCGCGCCGCCGCGCTCACAGTGCTCGGCGTGCCGGAAGATCGCGAGGCGGTGCGCAAGGCCGTCGCCGGGTGGGACGCGCTCGAGCTCGAAGAGGCGATCATCGCCGCGAAGGGCGCCGGCGGCATGGTGCGCACCATGGACGAGTGGGCGAAGCATCCGCAGGCCGCCGCGATCGCGTCGCTGCCGCTGATGGAGATCGTCAAGATCGGCGACAGCGCGCCCGAGAAACTCCCCGACGGCGATCGTCCGCTGTCGGGTATCCGGGTGCTCGACCTCACGCGCGTTCTCGCCGGGCCGACCTGCGCACGCACGCTCGCCGAACACGGCGCCGACGTCTTGAAGATCACCGGGGCGCACCTGCCGAATCTCGGCTACCAGGAATTCGACACGGGCCACGGCAAGCTCTCGGCCCATCTCGATCTGCGCGAGCCCAAGCACGTCGAGACGCTGCGCGGGCTGGTGCGCGAGGGCGATGTGTTCTCGCAAGGCTATCGGCCGGGCACGCTCGGAGCGCGCGGGTTCTCGCCCGAGGCGCTGGCGCAGTTGCGTCCAGGCATCGTCGCCATCTCTTTGTGCGCCTTCAGCCACGTCGGGCCGTGGGCGTCGCGCCGCGGCTTCGACACGGTGGTCCAAACAGTCAGCGGCATCACGAGCCGTCAAGGCGAGTTGTTCCCCGGTACCTCGCCGGGCCCGCAGTTCTATCCGGTGTCGGCGATCGACTATCTGACCGGCTATCTGATGGCGTTCGGCGCGATGGTGGCGCTCGCCCGCCGCGCACGCGAGGGCGGCAGCTGGCTCGTGCGGATCTCGCTCGCGCAGACCGGGCGCTGGCTCGTCAGCCGCGGAGAGGTGCCGGCGGCGCAGTTGAAGGACGTGCCGAAGGAATTCACGTCAGCGGAGCTGGCGCGCTGGACGATGACGAGCGACACGCCGGGCGGTCGGCTGCACCATCTCGGGCCGGTGGTGCGCCTCTCCGAGACGCCGCCGCGCTGGGCCCGGCCCTCGGTGCCGCTCGGCTACCACGAGCCGGTGTGGCCGCGGCGGGCCTAGGTTGCGTCAGTCGCTGCTGCTGCGCGCAGACGAGGTGATCGAATGAGGCGCCGCGTTTTCATCATACTGCTTGGCGGTGCGGACGCATGGCCGCTTTCGGCGTTAGCCCAGCCGCGCGGAAGAATCCCGCTCCTCGGTTACCTGATCCCCGCCAACCCGGAGCCGGTCTTCGGCTATTTCAAGGAGGGGTTGCAGACGCTCGGCTACGTCGAGGGCAGGAACATTCACATCGAATTCCGATCCGCGGAAGGAAAATCCGAGCGTCTGGCCGGCTTGGCCGCGGAGCTGGTTCGCCTCAACGTCGACATTCTCGTCGCAGCGCAGACGCCGGCCATCACTGCCGCGAAGCAGGCGACCAGCCAGATCCCGATCGTCATGGCGGGTGCGGGGGATCCGGTCGGAACCGGTCT
>JBGOTH010000150.1:0-6710 GCA_041476345.1 Methylomirabilia bacterium | reverse complement strand
CGACGCGATGGCTCGTGATGCTGGCGGCGCCCGCCCTGCCGCTCACGGCGCTCGCCGTCTGGATGGCGCCCTACAGAATGCGCCGCGTCTTCGCGTTCCTCGATCCGTGGCAGGACCCGCGCGGCAGCGGATTCCAGATCATCCAGTCGTGGCTCGCGTTCGGGAGCGGGGGGCTCTTCGGGCGCGGCATCGGTGAATCCAGGCAGAAGCTCTTCTACCTGCCGGAGGCGCACACCGATTTCATCTTCGCGATCGTCGGCGAGGAGCTCGGCTTCGTGGGCGCGGCGGCCGTGGTGACGCTCTTCGCCGCGCTCGTGTGGCGCGGCCTCCGTATCGGCCTGGGCGCCGCCGACCCGTTCGGCGCCTATCTCGCGCTCGGCATCACGGTGCTCGTGGCCACGCAGACGCTCGTGAACCTGGGCGTCGTGACCGGGCTCTTGCCGACGAAGGGGCTGCCGTTGCCGTTCCTCTCCTTCGGCGGCTCCGCGCTGCTCATGACGATGATCGCGACCGGGGTGCTGTTGAACATCTCGCAGGACACCCATGTATAAGCGCTACCGCCACATCCACTTCGTGGGCATCGGCGGCGCCGGCATGTCCGGCATCGCGGAGATCCTCGTAAACCTCGGCTACATGGTGACGGGCTCCGATCAGCGCCGCTCGGAGGCGATCGAGCGTCTCGAGCGGCTGGGCGCCAAGGTCTTCATCGGGCACGAGTCGTCGCACGTCGAGGGCGCGCACGTCGTCGTCTACTCCTCCGCGGTGGCGCACGACAACATCGAGGTGGCGGTGGCGCGCCAGCGCCAGATCCCCGTCATCCCGCGCGCCGAGATGCTCGCGGAGCTGATGCGGCTCAAGTACGGCATCGCCGTCGCCGGCACGCACGGCAAGACGACGACGACGTCGATGGTGGGCGCCGTCCTCGCGGAGGGGCGCCTCGACCCGACGATCGTCGTCGGCGGCCGCGTGCTCAGCCTGGATGCCAACGCGCGGCTGGGCCAGGGGGAGTACCTCGTGGCGGAAGCCGACGAATCGGACGGCTCGTTCCTCAAGCTGACGCCGACCGTCGCCGTGGTCACCACGATCGACGCCGAGCACCTCGATCACTACGGCAACCTCGACGCGATCCGCGACGCGTTCGTCACGTTCCTCAACAAGGTGCCGTTCTACGGCGCCGCCATCGTGTGTCTCGACCAGCCGAACGTGCAGCTGCTCCTGCCGCGCGTCGAGAAGCGCGTGATCACGTACGGCCTCGAGTCGGGCGCCGACCTCGTGGCGCGCCGTCTCCACCTGGCCGGGCTCACGAGCCGCTTCGAGGTGTTCCACCACGGCCGCGCCCTCGGCGAATGCACGCTGCAGGTGCCGGGCCGCCACAACGTGGCGAATGCCCTCGCCGCCGTCGCGGTCGGGCTCGATCTCGAGATTCCGTTCCTCACCATCCAGAAGGCGCTGGCCTCATTCGCGGGCGTCCAGCGTCGCTTTCAGGTCCGCGGTACGGCAGCAGGGGTGATGGTCGTCGACGACTACGGCCATCACCCGGCGGAGATCCGCGCCACCCTGGCCGCCGCCAAGGCCGGGTTCGAGACGCGCGTGGTCGTCGTCTTCCAGCCTCACCGCTACACGCGCACGTTCTACCTGCGCGACGAGTTCGTCACCGCCTTCAACCAGGCCGACGTGCTCGTCGTCATGGACATCTACGCAGCGGGCGAGACGCCGATCGAGGGCGTCAGCGCTGCGGACCTGGCCGCGCGCATCCGCGCGCACGGCCATCGAAACGTGACCTATCTGGGGGGCGAGCGGGCCCGTGTGCTCGATCACCTCTGCGAAATTACCCGGCCCGGTGACCTGGTTCTGACCCTGGGTGCCGGGGACGTCGGCCAGCTCGGAGCCGCGCTTCTCGCGCGGATCGACGCTGACCCCGTCCATGGGAGGGCGACATGTTAGGCGAGATCCGGGGCGAAGTGCGTTTCAAGGAGATGCTCAGCTTCCACACCTCGCTGAGGATCGGCGGGCCCGCGGACATCTTCGTGGTCCCTCAGGACATCGACGATATCCGTCACGCGCTGCTGTTCGCCGACCGCGAACAATTGCCGGTCGCCGTCGTGGGCGGCGGCAACAACCTGCTCGTGACCGACCGCGGCATCCGCGGCGTCGTGCTCAAGCTCGAGGGTTGTCTCGGGCGCGCCGAGTTTCACGGCGAGGAAGCCGTGGCGGGCGCGGGCGTCGGGCTGTCCGCCCTCATCCGTGAGGCGGCGGCGCTCAACCTCGGCGGCGTCGAGCCGCTCGTCGGCATTCCGGCGACCGTGGGCGGCGCCCTCGCGATGAACGCGGGGACGGCGGACGGCGCCATCGGTGATTTCGTCAGCGCCGTCTACTTCCTGCATCCGGATGGGACGATCGGCGAGTGCAAGCCGGCCGGGGGCACGTTCTCGCTCCAGCAGTTCACCTTTCCCGTCGGGACCGTCCTCGTGGGCGCGCGCCTGCGCTTCCATCGGCGCCCGTATCCCGAGATCCAGAAGGACATCAAGGCGCGACTCAAGGTGAAGAAGCAGACGCAGCCGCTCGCGCTCGCCTCCGCGGGATTCGTGTGGAAGAACCCGCCCGGCGAAGTCGCGACCAAGTTGATCGAGCGGGTGGGGCTCAAGGGCAAGCGGCTCAACGGGGCCGAGATCTCCGCCAAGCACGCCAACTTCATCGTCAACCGCGGCGGCGCCGGCGCCGGCGACATCGCGGCGCTCATGGACCTCACGCGCGAGCGCGTGCAGGCGCAGCTCGGCATCACGCTGGAGGCGGAGATGCGGGTGATCGGTGAGTAAGGCGCTCCTGTCGCCGCGGACACGCGGGGAGACGCTCGGAGACTTTGGTGAGCGCTCGGTCTTCGTCGGCGGCCAGCACGTGGGCCGCGCGCGCCGGCGGCGCCGGCGTCACCTGCCGTCGATCGGTCGGCTCGTGCGCCGGGGGGCGATCGTGCTACTCGCCGCCGCCGTCCCCGCGGCGCTCGTGGCGGGCGGGTGGTGGCTCCTCAATTCGCCGCGTTTCGCGGTGAAGTCGGTCGCGGTGCGCGGCACGAACGCCGTTACGACCGAGCGAATCCTGGACGCCGCGCGCATCGAGCCCGGCCGGAGTCTCTTCCTCCTCGATCCGCGTGAGATCGCGCAGCGCGTGGAGGCGCTGCCGGAGGTCGAGCGCGCGGACGTGATCCGCGAGCTCCCGGACCGCGTGACGGTGCTCGTCGAGGAGCGCCGTCCGTTCACGCTCGTGCACGCCGGGACGCTCCACTGGATCGACGAGCGCGGCCATCTCCTCGGCCAGGAGACCCAGGCCGTCACGCCGCCGGCGCCGGTGATCAGCGGTCTCAACGCGGCGGAGATCGCCAGCATGCATGAGGCACCGAGCGGCAAGGCGCGTGATGCCCTGCGTCTGATTCGGACCCTCCTCCGGAGCGGCAGCCCGTTGGTCGCCGACATCTCCGAGATCGACATGAGCGAGAGCGACGGGCCCGTGCTCTACACGGCGGGCGGCGTCGAGGTGCGGCTGGGGGCCGAGGAGTGGGACGCGCGCCTCGCGCGCCTCGAGGGGGTGCTCGCGCAGAAGACCGCGCGCGAAGGCGCCATCCGTACGGTGGATCTGAGATTCCGTGACCAGGTCGTGCTCCAGGGAGGGCGATAGCCATCAAGCGCGCACGCACGCAAGACCTCATCGTCGGGCTGGACGTCGGGACCACGAAGATCTGCGCGATCATCGCCGCGCCGGCGGCCACGAGTGACGACCCGGGGCCGTCGAGATCCATGGCCGGCATCGACATCGTCGGCGTCGGATGCGCCCCCTCGCGCGGCCTTCGCCGCGGTGTGGTCGTCAACATCGACTTCACGGTGGAGGCGATCAAGCAGGCGGTGGCCGAGGCGGAGCAGATGGCGGGCGTGGAGGTGGCGGGGGTGTACGCCGGCGTAGCCGGCGGCCACATCCGCGGGCTCAACAGCCGGGGCGTCGTGGCGGTGTCCGGGCGCGATCGTGAAGTGAGCGAGCACGACGTCGAGCGCGTGGTCGACGCGGCGCGCGCCTTCAACCTGCCCCAGGACCGCGAGATCATCCATGTCCTGCCTCAAACCTTTACCGTCGACGATGGGGACGGCGTGCGGGAGCCGATCGGCATGTCGGGCGTGCGGCTCGAAGTCGAGTGCCACATCGTGACCGGCGCCATCACCGCCGTGCAGAACGTCGTCCGGGCGGTGAATCGCGCCGGCCTCACCGTCCACGACATCGTGCTCGAGCCGCTCGCCTCCGCGGAGGCGGTGCTGTCCGCGGATGAAAAAGAGCTCGGCGTCCTGCTCGTGGAGATCGGCGGCGGCACCACCAACGTGGCGCTGTTCCGCGAAGGCGCCATCTGGCACACGGCCATCCTGCCCCTCGGCGGCGATCACATCACGAACGACATCGCGGTCGGCCTGCGCACGCCGGTGGCGGACGCGGAAGATCTGAAGAAGCGCTACGGCTGCGCGCTCACCGCGCGCGTCCCCGCGCAGGAGACCATCGACGTGCCGTCGGTCGGTGGCCGCAAGCCACGCGAGCTGTCGCGCCAGGTGCTGTCGGAGATCATCCAGCCGCGCGTGGAAGAGATCTTCCGGCTCGTGAGCCGCGACCTTGCGAGGGCGGGCTTCGAGGACGCGGCCACGGCCGGCGTCGTCGTCACGGGTGGCACGTCGATTCTCGAAGGTATTCCCGAGGTCGCGGAGATGGTCTTCTCGCTGCCGGTGCGGCGCGGGATGCCGTCGGACGTCGGGGGCCTGTCCGACACCGTGCGCTCGCCGATTCACTCCACGGCCGTCGGTCTGGCGCTCTACGGCTTGCGGAACGCGCCGCGCGATCCGCACGGCTACAGCGACATGAGCGTGGGTGCCGCGCTCAAGAAGGTGGGCGCATGGCTCGGCGGAATCTTTTGACCAGGGGGGACTCGATGGACAAGCGACGCCTGCTGTTCGAGCTCGAGGAGAAAGAGCCCGTGGCGAAGATCAAGGTGATCGGCCTCGGCGGTGGCGGCGGCAACGCGGTGAACCGCATGATGACCGCCGACTTTTCGGGAGTCGAGTTCATCGTCGGCAACACCGACATCCAGGCGCTGCGCGCCTCCCCGGCGCCCGTGAAGATCCAGCTCGGCGAGAAGCTCACCTTGGGGCTCGGCGCGGGCTCCAACCCCGAGGTCGGCAAGAAGGCCGCGCTCGAAGATCCCGACGAGATCACGAGCCTGCTGAAAGGCGCGGACATGGTCTTCATCACCGCGGGTCTCGGGGGCGGCACGGGTACCGGCGCCGCGCCCGTCGTGGCCGCGCTCGCGAAGGATCTCGGCATCCTGACCGTCGCCGTCGTCACCAAGCCGTTCTCCTTCGAGGGCAAGTTGCGGCAGCGCCAGGCGGATGCCGGTCTCGAAGCGCTCCGGCCCGTCGTCGACACGCTCATCACGATTCCCAACCAGCGCCTGCTCGCCGTCGTCGACCGCGGCACGCCGCTGATGGACGCGTTCAAGGTCGCGGATTCGGTGCTGCAGCAGGCGGTGCAGGGGATCTCCGATCTGATCCTCGTCCCCGGCCTCATCAACCTCGACTTCGCGGACGTGCGCACGATCATGGCGGGCATGGGCATCGCGATGATGGGCACCGGCGTCGGTCACGGCGAGCACCGCGCCGTCGACGCCGCGCAGAAGGCCGTCGCGAGCCCGCTGCTCGACGACACGTCGATCGAGGGCGCGAAGGGCATCCTCATCAACTTCACGGGCGGGCTCGACATGTCCATCCACGAGGTGGAGGAGGCCGCGCGCATCGTGCAGGAGGCCGCGCACGAGGACGCGAACATCATCTTCGGCGCCGTCGTCGACCCGTCGCTCACGGACGAGCTGCGCATCACCGTCATCGCCACCGGCTTCATGGAGAAGAAGGACGCGGGGCCGGGCGCTCGCGCGACGCTCGGCAAGATCCTGGAGATGCCGCGGCCGATGCCGCGGCCGACCGCTGCCGCCGGGGCGGGCGCCAGCGCGAGTGCCTGGCGGCGTCGTGCGACCGAGGCGCGGATCGAGGGTTTCGAGCCCATCGACGCCCCGAACGACGATCTCGACGTGCCCGCCTTCTTGCGGCGACAGGCGGACTGACTGGCCCGGAGGGGGATTTCATCCCCCTTCCGGCGGTCGTCGCGCGCCTGACGGCGCACTCCTCCCTGCCTCCCTCTGAGGAGGATTGCGCGGGCGAAGCCCGCGCTCGAACAGCGCCTACCCTCGCGAGTCGTCGTGTAGAGTCGAAGAAATGACGCCACACGGCGAGCCCACCACCCACTTCACGTTTTCTTCGCTTGAGAAAGCGGGGTTACCGCACCTCACGACCACGCGGCATTGTCCTGGCGTCACGCCGTCCAATCTTGTCGGTGGGCCGTTCGATGACGGCGCTACGCCAATTCTTGGTGCCGCGGGGATCGACTACTCGCGGCTCGCGTGGGCCAAACAGGTGCATGGCAATACCGTCGCGCGCGTCGGACGGAACGGGGGGCGATTCGCCGACGGGGCAGATGTCCTGATCACCAACGAACGGGGCGTCGGGCTCGCGATCTTCACGGCGGACTGCCTCGCGCTCACGCTCTGCGACGAAGAGGCCGGTGCGCTCGCCGTGGCCCACGCAGGATGGCGCGGAACCGCCTGCGATGTTCCCGGTGTCGCGGTGCACGCCCTG
>JBGOTH010000149.1:0-6717 GCA_041476345.1 Methylomirabilia bacterium | reverse complement strand
CGCTTTCACGAGCACCACGAGGAACTCCCCGGTGTCGCGCGTGATGTTCAGCATCCGGCGCGGCCGCTCGGTGATCGTCGCGTCGTTCTTCCGGCCGAAGTCCTCGATCTCGGCCAGCAGCTCCATGAGCTCGCTCATCGCCGACACACCTCCTCCGCTAGGTAGCAGCGGGATATCAAACGACGACTTCGCGTAGGCTATCCTCTCTTATCCAGACCCATTCACCATCGTCAAGTACAGATACGAAACCGGCCTGCCGCTCAATACGTTTTTCGGCCCGTAAGCGCTCTCCTCTAGTCGTCCGTCGAATGACCTCAGGATCTTCAGTAGGCCACACGATGAGATCGTCCTCGCCGATGACTTCGAATTCGCTCCCAAGCTCACGGGCCAGTTGAAAGCGAGGAGGCACGTGAGTCTCTTTCAGGGCCATGATCGTGTCGATGACGAACCGATAGCCGAAGGCTGCTTCATCTCTACCGATCGTCGATCGTTCGTTTGTCACCACCGGATAAAACCAAAGCGTTCTTGCATCGCTCAGGCGGACATGCGGTGCGTATCGGCGAAACTTGCGGTAGTCGGGTAGATTCACGCCTTCAAACACGAGATCAATCTGTTCCTGAAGGTGCCGGAGCTCCTTTTCGACCTTCTCTACGATCCGCTTGTGCTCGGGTGTGCTGAGACTTCTGAACTCGTCAAGGTTGAGGCCAGTGTGATCACGTGCCAAGCTCCTCCTAAAAATTGCGAGCGCGCCGGCCGACGCAGTAATGGAGTCTTCATAGTTGCGTGCTTCTAGCGCGTCTTCGGCCTTCTTGAGCCAATTCTGCGTGCGGCGATGTCCCACGAGGCTATGGAGAGTGACACTGTCGAACGGGACAGCGAAATACACCACGAAAGCCGTCCGGAAGAACGAGGCCGCGTCTGCCGCGAGCTTTGTGCCGTCTTCTCTCGTGGGCGAGAGCCCAAAGTGCTTGAAGTTTACCCTTGCTTTGTTGAGCTGGTTTAACGGTGCTCGATGTGTCATCGGGCGCGTATGACCCTCGGCGATCGCATCAATAAGCTGCTCGAACGCTGAGCGTTCCTTGATCGGAGCTCCGATGTGTTCCGCGATGACTCGAAGGAGAATCTCGACGGCATCTTGAATCGTGGAGACTGCTATCCCGGTGGCGAACGGTGCAGCTCCAGAGAGTTCTGACTCGCCTCGAAGTAACAAGTACTTGGCGAGTATCGCTCTGTCTAGGAGTGGCCTCGATAGGGTCACACCTTCATCTCGAGCACGTAGAGGCCGCCGATGATGCGGTCGACCGCGTAGACGACGCGGCGCTCGTCGATGTAGACGTCGTTGATCTGGATCGCCTTCGCGGCGGACTTCTTCGGCGCCGGCGGCACGAACCACGCGACCTCCTTCGGCTGGAATGGATCGCGCACGTCGAACGCGCGCAGACCGCCGTTGAAGAACGTGCCGACCACGATGTCCTCGGAGATCCAGCCGCCCGGCCGGTTCTCGTGCAGGTTGTGCGCGCCGTAGCGGCCGTTGCCCTTCTTCTTGAACTCCTTCACCGGCGGGATGGGACACGTGCTGATCGGCACGAGCTTGTCTTCACGGTGCGCATCGACGATCCACACGAGCTTCGGCCAGTCCGCGCCGCCCGGACGTATACACTCGTCGCTCACGACGAGCACGCCTTTGGAGAACAGCGGCAGCACCGTGTGACAGAAGCCGGGGAAGGGCGGCTGATAGTCCCAGCGCCCGAGCAGCTTCGGATGCGCCTTGTCGGCGATGTCGATGATGCAGGCGCCGCCGTCGATGTAGCCGACGTACGCGCGATCCGGCCGTTGCGGATAGACGTTCGTGTTGTGCGCGCGGTATCCGGTGTCGAACTGCGGGTGGCGCGGCAGGGGCGGCTCGGCGTCGCCTTCGCGCGTGCCGGGGAGCCACCAACGCCCCACCTCGGCCGGCCGCGAGGGATTCTTCACGTCGATGATCCGGTAGCACTGGTCGTCCTTCTGATTGCGCGGCGAGAAATCGGCGGCGCCCGCGGCCATGTGGACGTACTCGCCGTCCACCCACCAGAGATGATGGACGCCGCGCGACATCGGCCCCGAGCAGTCGAAGAGCGTAACGGACTTCGGCTTGGCGGGAACGGAGACGTCGAAGATCTCGAACCCCGCCGGCTTCATACCCGGCTCGCGTGTCTGATAGGCGACGATCAGCAGGTCGCCCACCATGTCGAGGGAGTTGGAGCGCATGCGCTCGTGCGGCAGGTCGGTCTGCGTGATCACGCTCGGCTTCTTCGGATTCGTCACGTCGACGGCGGTGACGTTCTTCGGCGCGGACTCGTGCGCGATCCAGAGCACCCGCCGCTTGTCGCGCGTCTTCTGAAGCGCCATGCCTTCGCCGCAGTTGCCGAAGCCGTCGAGCGGGTGGTGGGCGAGCAGCTTCATGTTCTTCGCGATCTTCATGGCGCAGGGTCCCCCTGGGGGCGGATGGTGGCAAACTCTCGCGCCGAACGCCAGAGGGTGCGAGAATCGCCGCGCCATGACTGACCCCGTCCGCATCCACATCCGGGTGCCCGGCACGTCGCCGATGCCGGCGCTCATGAAGCTCATCCGGAGCATCGAGGCCGCGGGATTCGACGGCGCGGGGATCCTCGACAGCCAGATGATCTCGCGCGACACGTTCGTCGTGCTGGCCCAGGCGGCGACGCAGACGTCCCGGATGATGCTGTTCCCCGCCGTGACCAATCCGTTCACCCGCGATGCCTCCGTGCTCGCGGGCGGGATCCAGACCGTCGAGGAGCTCGCGCCGGGGCGCGTGAAGTTCGTGATCGGCACCGGCTACACGTCCGCCAGCACGATCGGACGCAAGCCGGCCACGCTCGCCGAGATGCGCGCGTGCATCACCACGGTGCGGGCGCTGCTCGCGCAGGAGAGCGTCGACTTCAACGGGACGCCGGGCCGGCTCGGCTTCGCCACCGGGGCGCGCATCCCGATCATCATGGCGGCGTCGGGCTTCAAGGCCATCGAGCTCGCGGGGGAGATCGCCGACGGCGCGCTGCTGCTCGTCGGCTTCAATCGCGGCATCGTCGAGACGGCGCTCGATCATCTGGAGCGCGGCGCCAAACGCGCCGGTCGTCGCGTCGAAGACCTCGAAGTCATGTGGGCGGTGCGGACAGGCACGGCGCCAACGTTGGAGGAAGCGCGACGGCTCGCGCGCCCGACGGCCGTGCACTGGGGTGTCCTGCGATGGGGTGCGCACTGGCTCGGTCCCGCGGGCGTGAAGCTGCCGGAGCTCACGATCCCCGACGCCGTGAGGAAGATCTATCCCGATCTGTCGCACGCTCCCGACTGGGAGGCCGCGATCACGGCGACGTCGTTCGTGCCGGACGAGGTCGTGGCGCAGCTGTGCGACGCGCTGGGCCTCGTGGGCACACCGGAACACTGCGCGGACCGCATCGCCGAGATGACGCAGCTCGGCGTACGGAATCTCTACTTGATGCCCTTCCAGACCTTCGCGCCGCCGGAGTCCGAGATCACCGCATTTCGCGACGTGATCTTTCCGCGGCTCGCGGCGCGCGGGCTGCGCTAGCCGAGGGAGAGACGAATGCTGAAGCCGATTCGACGAATCGTCACCGGTCACGATGCGAAGGGCAAGTCGGTGATCGTCAGCGATGGTCCGGCGCCTCACGTCCTCACTCTGCCCGGGCGTGGCGACTTCGGGCTCACGAACCTGTGGGTCACGGACCGCTCGCCGGCGAGCAACGACGGGAACGCGGATGCCGCCGCCCGCACGGTGGTGCTGGAGCCGCCGGCCAACGGCACGATCTTCCGCGTCGTCGAGTTTCCTCCGGAGAAGAACGCGGGTGCGTTCGATCGGAACGCGGCCTTCGCGGCGATGGGCGCGGACCACGCCATGGACCCGGATGGCGCGCGCCACCCCGGGATGCATAAGACGGCCACGGTGGACTACGCGCTCGTACTGTCGGGCGAGATCTACGCGCTGATGGACGAGGGCGAGACGCTGATGAAGCCCGGCGACTGTCTCGTGCAGCGCGGGACCAACCATGCGTGGAGCAATCGCAGCGACGCGCCGTGCCTCGTGGCGTTCATCCTGGTGAGCGCGAAGCCGGTCTAGAACAACTCGCGCGAGGCGCGTCGCGCGCCCTCGGCCATCGTCGCGAGCTTCGCCCACACGATGTCCGCGTCGACGGCCGACTGACCGACCCACGTGCCGAAACCGCAGTCCGTTCCCGCGATGACGTTCTCGCGGCCGACCAGCCTCGCGTACTTCACGATCCGCTCGGCCACCAGGTCCGGATGCTCGATGAAGTTCGTCGTCGAGTCGATCACGCCGGGGATGATGATCTTGCCGGCCGGTAGCTTCACGGTCTCGAACACGCGCCACTCGTGGGCGTGACGCGGGTTCGAGGCCTCGAACGAGATGCCGGCGGGCCGCGCGGTGAAGACGACGTCGAGGATCTCGGCGAGCGGGACGTCGTAGTGATGCGGCCCTTCGTAGTTGCCCCAGCAGAGGTGGAGGCGCGCCTGCTCGGGCGGGACGTTCGCGAGGGCGTGATTCAGCGCCTCGATGTGCAGGCGCGCCGCTTTCCTGAAGTCCTCCAGCCCCAGCCCCGCGTACTGGATGTGCCGGCCCATCGCGAGATCGGGGCAGTCGATCTGCAGGATGAAGCCGGCGCGGGCGACCGTCTCGTACTCGTGGCGCATGGCGTCCGCGATGGCGAACAGGTACGCCTCGTGGCTCGGGTAGTGGTCGTTGCGAAAGAACAGCGAGACGACGCCGGGCGACGCGGCGCTCATGAAGCCTTCGGCAACCGGCCTGGTGGTCAGGGCCGCGCGGAGGTTGTCCGCGTCCGTTTGCGCGGCGCGGGGGTCGCGCACGCTGATCGGTCCGTCACACGCGGGCGTCTTGCGCCGCGCACGGCCGGGGTCGCCGAAGACGCGCCGGGCCATGCCGGGGAAGTCGACGAGGTCCTGATACGCGAGCGGGTGACTCGCGCCGCCGAAGCCGGTGAGGCGATCCTTGACGTACGTCGCGTAGCTCGGCTTGCTCATCTCGCCGTCGTTGACGACGTCGACGCCGGCGTCAACCTGCTTGCCGACCACTTCCGCGACGGCGGCGCGGATGCGCGTGCCGAGCGCTGCCGGGTCGACCGGGACGCCTTCCTCCTTCGCGAACATCGCCGCGATCAAATCTTGAGGTCGGGGCAGGCTGCCGGTGTGCGTCGTGAGGATGCGCTCGGCGCTTCGTTTCATGGGCAGCGATGCTACCATGTCGCGCGAAAGCGAGGGCAGTTGACGGACCTGGAGATCTCGCCGGCGCGCCGATGGGCCATCACGCTGTCCGTGATGATGGTCACGGTCATGCAGGTCCTCGACACCAGCGTCACCAACGTGGCGCTGCCCCACATGCAGGGCTCGCTCTCCGCCGGCATCGAGGAGATGTCCTGGGTCGTCACCTCGTTTCTTGCCGCGAACGCCATCATCATCCCGGCCACCGGGTGGCTCTCGGCGCGCTTCGGACGCCGCCGCTTCTTCCTCATGTGCACCGTGCTCTTCGGGGCGAGCTCGTTTCTCTCCGGCATCGCGCCGAACCTCGAATTCCTGGTGGCGATGCGCGTGCTGCAGGGGCTCGGAGGCGGCCCGATCATCCCGATGGCGCAAGCGATCATGTGGGAGATCTTCCCGCTCAGCCAGCGGGGCACCGCGATGGCCGTGTGGGGCGTCGGGATCATGATGGCGCCCATCCTCGGACCGACGGTGGGCGGTTGGCTCGCGGACAACTGGTCGTGGCGCTGGATCTTCTACATCAACATTCCCATCGGCCTCGTCGGCTTCCTGCTGGTGAGCACCTTCCTGTTCGACTCGCCGTTCGTGAAGAAGCCGAGCGGGATCGACGCGTGGGGTCTCGTCCTCATGGTCGCGGGCTTCGGCTCTCTGCAGCTCGCCGTCGATCTCGGAGAGAAAGAGGACTGGTTCCATTCGGACCTGATCGTCGGATTGTTCACCGTCGCCGTGTTCACGCTCGTGGGGTTCGTCGTCCGCGAGCTCAGGACACCGGAGCCGATCCTCGACCTGACGGTGTTCGACGACCGGAACTTCACGGTCGGTACCCTCTGCATCGCCCTCGTCGCGCTCGGCTTCAACTCCAGCATGCTGCTCCTGGCGCTCTACACGCAGAAGATTCTCGGCTACGACGCATGGAACGCCGGCCTCGTCCTGGCGCCGGGCGGCCTCGGCACGATGATCGCGCTCATGATCTCCGGGCGTCTCGTCTCCCGCATGGACCAGCGTCTCATGCTGATCGGCGGGTGCCTGCTGAACGCGTTCGCCAGCATCCAGATGACGGGGCTGACGCTCGAGATGGACTACTGGAGCCTCGCGTGGCCGCGCTTCCTCCAGGGCTTCTCCTCGGGCTTCATCTTCCCGCCCCTCCAGGTGCTCACGCTCGCCACGATTCGCATGGGGCGCCTCGGCAACGCCACCGCGGCGTACAACGTCGTGCGCAACGTGGGGGGGAGCGTCGGGGTGGCGCTGGCGACCATGTTCCTCGTACGGCGCAGCCAGGAACACCAGTCCACGCTCGTCGGACACGTCAACGTGTGGGATCCCGACACGGCGCAGCGACTCAAGGACCTGACCGCACACTTCGCCGCGCAGGGATCGGACCCGTTCACGGCCGGTCGCCGCGCCATGGCCATG
>JBGOTH010000148.1:0-6738 GCA_041476345.1 Methylomirabilia bacterium | reverse complement strand
CGGGTCACGACGTCCCGCCGGAACGTGATGAACGCCTCGAGCATCTGCTTGAGGTTGAGCACCTGCGGCCGGCGATCGACGAGCGCGAGCATGATGATCCCGAACGTGGTCTGCATCTGCGTGTGCTTGTAGAGCTGGTTCAACACGATGTCGGGCATACCACCCCGCCCCATCTCGAGCACCACGCGGATGCCCTCGCGGTTCGTCTCGTCGCGGATCTCCGAGATGCCGTCGATCTTCTTTTCCTTCGAGAGCTCGGCGATCTTCTCGATCAGCGCGGCCTTGTTCACCTGGTACGGCAGCTCGGTGATGATGATCGCCTCGCGCCCGCCCCGGCCCGTTTCTTTGTGGGCCTTCGCGCGTAGCGTGATCGTTCCACGGCCCGTCGTGTAGGCCTCGCGGATCCCGGCGTTGCCGTAGATGTACGCGGCGGTCGGGAAGTCCGGGCCGGTCACGACCTTCATCAGCTTTTCGATCGGGGTGGTCGCGTCGTCGATGAGGAGGATGAGCGCGTCGACGACTTCGGTCATGTTGTGCGGCGGGATATTCGTGGCCATGCCGACGGCGATGCCCGTCGATCCGTTGACCAGGAGATTCGGGATCCGCGCGGGCAGGACGACGGGCTCCTGCTCGTTGTCGTCATAGTTCGGGACGAAGTCGACGGTGTCCTTGTCGATGTCCGCGAGCATTTCGTGCGCGATCCGCGCCATGCGCGCTTCGGTGTAGCGCATGGCGGCAGCGGGGTCGCCGTCGATCGAGCCGTAGTTGCCCTGGCCGTCCACGAGCGGGTACCGCAGCGAAAACTCCTGGACCATCCGCACGAGCGTGTCGTAGATGGCGGAGTCGCCATGGGGATGGAACTTGCCCATGCAGTCGCCCACGACCCGGGCGGATTTCTTATAGCCACGGTTCCAGGCCAGCCCCAGGAGCTGCATGGTGTAGAGCACGCGCCGGTGCACGGGCTTGAGGCCGTCGCGGATATCCGGGAGCGCACGCCCGACGATGACGGACATCGCGTAGTCCAGGTAGGACTTCCGCATCTCCTCTTCGATGGGGGTGTTGATCTGGCGGTCGTTCGGCATGGTCAGATATCCAGGTTGGCGACGTCGAGCGCGTTGGCTTCGATGAAGGCGCGGCGCGGCTCCACCGCGTCGCCCATCAGGATCGTGAAGATCAAGTCGGCGCCGACCGCGTCTTCCATCGTGACCTTGAGGAGCGTACGGGTCTCCGGATTCATCGTCGTCTCCCAGAGCTGCTCCGGATTCATCTCCCCGAGGCCCTTGTAGCGCTGGAAGCTCGACCCTTGCTTCGACAGCTCGAGCGCCGTGCGATGGAAGTGGTCGAGGCTCGTGACGGGCGTCTCCTTGCCGTCGTCGATGATGACCGTCGGCCCTTTGGCGGCGGCGGAGACGTTCTCCCAGAGCTCGGAGAGCGAGGCGTAGTCCGCGGACTTGAAGAGATCCGTACTGAACGACACCACCGGCGGCCCCGCGATCGTCACGCGGTGGCCCTCGTTGGCCTCGCCCGGAACCACCTGCAGCTCGTAGCCGTCCACGGCCGCGGCGGCGATCTGGATCGCCTCGCCGATGGCCGCATGGTCGATGCCCCGCTTGTTGCCACGGAACTTCGAGCGGAGGAGCTCGGTCAGGATCGGTCCCGGGACTCCACGCCGCGTGAGCTTCGCGACAAGACTCCGATACTCCGAAACCTTCTTGAGGAGCTCGAGCAGCGCGCCGCTGGAGATGGGCGCCTTCGTGCCCGGCACCTTGACGCTCGCCGACTCGACCCACGCCGACAGGAAGAAGTCCTCGAACTCACGTTCGTTCATCAGGTACTTCTCCGTCTTGCCCTTCTTCACCTTGAAGAGCGGCGGCTGCGCGATGAAAAGGTGCCCCGACTCGATGATCGGCATCATGTGCCGGAAGAAGAACGTCAGCAGGAGCGTGCGGATGTGGGCGCCGTCGACGTCCGCGTCGGTCATGAGGATGACCTTGTGGTATCGCAATTTCGCGAGGTCGAACTCCTCCGCTCCGATGCCCGTGCCGAGGGCCGAGATGAGGAGCCGAATTTCATTGTGGGAGAGGACCTTGTCGTAGCGCGCCTTCTCCGAGTTGATGATCTTGCCGCGGAGCGGGAGCACCGCCTGCGTCTTCCGATCGCGGCCTTGCTTGGCGGAGCCGCCGGCGGAATCGCCCTCGACCAGGAACAGCTCGCGGAACTGCGGATCGCGCTCCGAACAGTCCGCGAGCTTGGCGGCGAGCCCCTCGTCGTCGCGCCCGCCTTTGCGCGTCAGCTCGCGTGCCTTGCGCGCGGCCTCACGCGCTTGCGCCGCGCGCGTCGACTTGTCGACGATCTTGCGCGCGGTCGTCGGATCTTCTTCGAAGGCCTCGGCCAGCTTGTCGTTGACGATCTGCTGGACGAGCCCCTTCACATCGCTGTTGCCGAGCTTGGCCTTGGTCTGCCCTTCGAACTGGGGATCGGGAATGCGAAGGGACACGACGGCGCACAGTCCTTCGCGCACGTCGTCGCCCGTGACACCACCTTTGAAGCCCTTGAGGAAGCCGTTGGCCTCGGCGTAGGCGGCGATGCGGCTCGTGAGCGCGGCACGAAACCCAGTGAGATGGGTGCCGCCTTCGCGCGTGTTGATGTTGTTGGCGAAGGAGAACAGGCTCTCCTGGTACCCGTCGTTGTACTGGAGGGCGACCTCGACCTCGATATCGCCTTTCTTGCCCTCGAAGAAGAGCACCTTGGGGTGGATCGGCGTCTTGTTCTGATTCAGGTGCTTCACGAACTCGACGATGCCGCCCTTGTACAGGAAGGTGTGGCTACGGCCGTCCCGCTCGTCTTCGATGACGATCTTCAGCCCGCGGTTGAGGAACGCGAGCTCGCGGAGCCGATTCGAGAGCGTGTCGAAGGAGAGGTTCGTCTCCTCGAAGATCGAGGCATCCGACTTGAAGCGGATGATCGTTCCGTGCTTGGTCGTTTTGTCGCCCCTGGTGAGGGGCCCGGCCGGTGTTCCGCCCTTCTCGTAGCGCTGCGTCCACACGTGACCGCCGCGGCGGACCTCGAGCTCGAGCCATTCGCTGAGCGCGTTGACGACGGACACGCCGACGCCGTGGAGCCCGCCGGAGATCTTGTACGCGGAGTGCTCGAACTTGCCTCCCGCGTGCAGGACCGTGAGCACCACCTCGGCGGCGGACTTGCCGCTCTCCTTGTGCGTGTCCACCGGGATCCCGCGGCCGTTGTCGCCGACCGAGCACGAGCCGTCGGAGTGGAGGATGACCTTGATGGAGTCGCAGTAGCCGGCGAGCGCTTCGTCCACCGAGTTGTCGACGACCTCGTAGACGAGGTGATGGAGGCCATAGGCAGCGGTGTCGCCGATGTACATCGCCGGACGCTTCCGGACCGCTTCCAGCCCTTCCAGGACCTTGATGTCGCTTGCCGTATAGGTCTCTGCGGTCATGCCTGCGCCACCTCCCCTCCCTTCACCGTCCAGCACGCGGCGCCCACTTCGGGCAGCGCGTCCGGCGAGGTGAGAAACACTTGCTCGGCGCCCTGGATCTCGCGCAGCACGTTCTCGCGAACGCGCGGGTCGAGCTCGGACAGGGCGTCGTCGAGCAGCAACACGGGCGGTGTCCCGACCGCCTCCGTGACTGGAAGCACCTCCGCGAGCCGCAGAGCCAGCGCGATCAACCGTTGCTGGCCGCGCGATCCGAACGCCCGCACGTCGACGCCGTCGAGCTCGATCGCGAGATCGTCGCGGTGCGGGCCCACGAGCGTCACGCCGCGCCGCAGCTCGTTGCACCGCGCGCGCACGAGCGCGGCGAGCAGATCAGACGCCTCGGTCGCTTCACCGAGCGCCGTGCGATAGCGAATCTCCACCTTGTGGCGCTCGCCGGACAGCGCCGGGAACACGCGCCCGAGCTCGGTCTGCAGCATCGCCGCCGCCTTCCGGCGCCGGCTGATCAGCTCCATCCCGGTGACCGCGAGCTGCTCGTCCCACGGCCCGAGCCGCTCTTCGATCCCCGGCTCATGCGCCTGAAGCAAGTGATTGCGCCGCGCGACGATCTGGCGATACCGGACGAGAGTCGCGAGGTGGCCGGGATAAAGTCGACCGGCCGCTCCATCGATGAAATCGCGTCGCGCACCAGGTGCGCCATTCACGATCTCGATGTCCTGCCATCCGAACGCGATCACGCGCGCCCACTCGCACGCGTCCCCGCTCACCTGCGCGGTGCCGGTCTCGAGCTTCCGGATCATCCGCCGCACCGTCCGACCCCCTTCCGCCCTCCGCACCTCGCCCGTGAGCGTCGTGGATGCAGCACTCCAGTGCGGAACTTCCAGAAGTCGGGACGTCCGAAACGAGCGCCCCGTCAGGAGGAACCCCAGCGCTTCGAGGAGATTGGTCTTCCCCTGGGCGTTCGGCCCGGTCAGCAGATTGAGGTGCGGCGAAGGGCTGTATCCGAGGGTGTGATAGTTACGGAATTCGAGTAATTGAATCCAGCCAATCTGCACCCAGCGGCGCTCCTGTCGTCAGAGCGAAACCCTTGTTTTTTCGAGCGAAAATGCTCGCTAAATCCGCATGGGCATTATAACACAGCGGTATCCGTCGTCATCCGCGCTTTTGATGACTCCAGGGCTTAGCGCGTCCTTGAATTCCAACACGACGGCGTCGCCTTCCATGGGCGATAGCGCCTCGATGACATACCGGGAATTGAACGCGATCGCGACCTCCTCCCCTGCGTAGTCGATCGTCAACGCCTCTTCCGCTTCCCCCAGCTCCGAGCTCGACGCCGAGAGCTTCAGCGACGCCGGAGACAGCGTCAGCTTGACCGGCTTGTTGCGCTCTTCCGCCATGACCGATACGCGCCGCAGCGCCGCGATGAGCGCCGGCCGGCTCAACACGAGCTTGCCGGGATGCCCCTTCGGGATGACCGCCTCGTAGTTCGGGAACTGTCCTTCGATCAGCCGCGCCGTCATCACGAAGTTGGGCATCTGCAGCACGAATTGATTCTCCGTGATCGCGAGCTGCACTTCTTCGCCGGCGCCAAGGGCACGCTGGATTTCGGACACCGCTTTCCGCGGGACGATCCCCGTGACAGGCGTGGCCGCCTGCGCGAGCCCCCGCGTCACGATCGCCAGCCGGTGCCCGTCCGTCGCGACGACGCGCATTTCTTTCGGCTGGATCACGAAGAGCACGCCGTTCAGCGCATAGCGCGTCTCATCGTGCGACACGGCGAAGCTCGTATGCGTCAGCATCTCGCGCAGCGTCTTCGCATCGAGCGTCAGCCACGCCGGGGACGATGCCGGAACGACGGGCGGGAAGTCGTCGGGGGCCAATCCGACGAGTTTGTAGGAAACACCACCACAGCGGAGGCTGACCGTGGCGTTCTCGCCGACCTTGAGCGTGAGCGTCGTGGCCGGCAGCTCTTTCACGATCTCCGCCAGCTTGCGGGCCGAGATCGTGATGGCGCCTTTCGCGGCGACGCGCGCGGGCACCGTCACCCGGGCGCCGACCTCGAGGTCGGTCGCGGTCAGCTGGATGGTCTCGCCGTCGCTTTCCAGCAGCACGTTGGCGAGGATCGGCAGGGTCTGCCGGGGCTCCACGATGTTTTGAACCATCTGAAGGCCCTTGAGGAATGCATCACGATCCACGACCACTTCCATGAGGATCTCCGATGTTGTTTAGAGAAACAGAAATACAACCTCGTAGTAGAGAAGAGCCGTAGGGCGTGTGGACAACGCCGGGACGCGGTAAATCGAGACGTGGTCAGCGGTTCGCTGCACTCCCTTCATGGGATAAGCCCGTGGACGACCCGGGAACGGTTGGGGATCAGAGTGTGATCCCTTGGATAACCCCGTCGACGGTCTTGCGTAGTTTGGGGTCTTCTTGCAGGAGTGTCTGGATCTTATTCACCGCGTGGAGGACCGTCGTGTGGTCCTTGCCGCCGAAGGCGCGGCCCACTTCTGCGAGGGACGCATGGGTCATCTGGCGCGCGAGATACATGGCCACCTGGCGAGGGAACGCGATCGCCTTCGTTCGATTTTTCGCCTTCAGGTCCGCAAGCTTGACGCCGAAGTAGTCGCCAACCTTCCGCTGGATATGTTCGATCGTGATGATCTTCTCGTCCTCACCCCAGAGGTCCGCGAGGACTTCCTGCGCGAGATCGACGCCCATCTCGCGGCCGGTGAGCGCGCAGAACGCGATCAACCGGGTGAGGCTGCCCTCGAGCTCGCGGATGTTCGACTTGACGCGCCCCGCGATGAGGTACGCCACGTCGTCGCCGAGACGTACGCGCTCCACCGCGGCCTTTTTCTTGAGGATCGCCACCCGCGTCTCGAAGTCCGGGGGCTGGATGTCGGCGATCAGGCCCCACTCGAAGCGCGAGCGCAGGCGCTCCTCGATCTCCGGGATGTCCTTCGGCGAGCAGTCGCTCGAGAGGATGATCTGCTTCCGCGATTCGTAGAGATCGTTGAACGTGTGGAAGAACTCTTCCTGCGTCCGCTCCTTGCCCGAGATGAACTGGATGTCGTCGATGAGGAGGAGGTCGATCGTGCGATAGCGCCCGCGGAACTCCGCGGTGCGATCGTAGCGGATCGCGTTGATGAGCTCGTTGGTGAAGCGCTCGGACGAGAGGTACACGACCGAGAGCCCCGCGAAGAGCTTCGCAGCCTGGTGGCCGACGGCGTGGAGCAAGTGCGTCTTGCCGAGACCGACACCGCCGTAGATGAACAGCG
>JBGOTH010000147.1:0-6765 GCA_041476345.1 Methylomirabilia bacterium | reverse complement strand
TGTTCCGCGAGCGGCCGATGGTGATCTTCCCGTCGATCAGCACCATCGAGATGCCGGGCAAATCGCCGGCGCTGAGCGCGGCGAACGCATCAGACGCGATGCTGCCCGTGGGCGCGTCGCAGATGACGAGGTCGGCCTCCCGACCTTCGGCGATGACGCCGACGTTCAGCTTGTAGACGCGGGCGGTGTTGCCGGTGGCGCAGGCGATCGCCAGCGCCGGATCCATGCCGCCGAGCCCCGTGAGCAGGCTGAGCGTGCGCAGCACGCCGAGAGGAATGACGCCCGTTCCGGACGGGGCGTCGTTGCCGATGATGATCCGGTGCGTCGCGCGCGCGTCGGTCGCCGTGCGCAGCGTGTGGAGCGCCGTCTTCATGTTGCCGCACTGCACGATCTCGAGCGCCATCTCGGTCGCTACCAGCCGCTCGATCTCCGTCGGGGTCATCGACGTCGTCCCGCCGTTGATGTGGCCCACCACGTCGGGATTCGCCTCGAGGACGACGTCCGCGTTGATCGGGCTGGAGCCCGCGATCGACGGCCCGCCCGTGTGAATCGTCACCGTCATCCCGTGCCGCTTCGCCCAGCGCACCATCGGCGCCGCATCTTTCCCGGTTCGCACCGAGCCGAGCCCGATCTCGCCGACGAGCTTGACGCCGGCCGCCGCCATCTCCGCGAAGTCGGCCTCCGTCAGCCCGAGCTCGAGGATCGGCGCGCCGCCGTGCACCTTCACGCCACCTGGACGGAAGTTCGCATACGCCTTGGCCGCGACGATCGCGAGCGCCTTCAACCCGACGATGTCCCTCGGCCGCCCGGGCAGATGGACTTCGCCCGCGGAGATCGCGGTGGTCACGCCGCCGTGCATCCCCGAATCGATGAAGTCCATGGTGCGCTGGCGCGGCGTGAAGTCGCCGAACACCGGATGCACGTGCGAGTCGACGAGCCCGGGCATGACGGTCGTCCCGCGCGCGTCGACGACGGTGTCGGCGTCCTCGTCGAGCCCGCGGCCGACGGCGGCGATGCGCCCGTCGACGATAACGATCGAGTCCGCCTCGAGGCGCGGATTCCTGATGTCGCCGCTCGCGATCTGCCCGATGTTGCGAATGAGGGCTTTCATGAGCGCATCGTAACTCAGCCGACGCTCAGGTACGTTCGCAGGATCTCGACGTCCGCATCCAGCGCCGCGAACGCGCCCTCGAATTTGATCTGTCCCTTTTCGATGATGTAGGCGCGGTCGGCAAGCCGCCGCGCGAAGGCGAGATTCTGCTCGGAGAGCACGATCGTGAGCCCTTCGCGCTTGAGCGTGGCAATGGTCTCGGCGAGCGCCTTCACCATCACGGGCGCCAAACCCGCCGTCGGCTCGTCGAGGAGCAGAAGCCTCGGCCCGGTCATCAGCGTGCGCGCGATGGTGAGCATCTGCTGCTCGCCCCCGGAGAGGCTGCCGCCTCGCTGCGAGGCGAGCAGGGCAAGCTGCGGGAACAGCGCGAAGACGCGATCGAGCGACCACCGTGGCGCGGCACGATCGGCGCCCGCCTCACCGACCGCGAGGTTTTCGCGCACCGTGAGATCGCCGAAGATCCGCCGGTCTTCCGGCACCCAGCCGACCCCGGCGCGGCTGATGACGTGCGGCAGGAGACCGCGCAGCGCGCGGTTGTCGAAGACGATGGTCCCCTGCGTCACCTCGACGAGCCCGACGATCGCCTTCAGCGTCGTGGACTTGCCGGCGCCGTTGCGTCCGAGCAGCGACACGACTTCGCCCGCGTGCGCGCGCATCGTCACGCCGTGCAGCACGTGGCTGCGACCGTACACCGCGTGGACGTCGCGGAGCTCCAGCACTCGCCTCACGTGCTCTCGCCGAGGTAGACGGTCTGCACCTCGCGGTCCGCGCGCACCGCGTGCGGGGCCCCCTCCGCGATGAGGCGCCCCTGGTGCAACACCATCACGCGATCCGCGATCGCGAAGACGACGTCCATGTCGTGCTCGGTGAACAGCACGGTGAGCCCCCGCTCGCGCGCGACGGCGGCGGTGAGCGCCATGAGCGCGCCGCGCTACGCGGGCGCCATGCCCGCCGTCGGCTCGTCAAGCAGCAGGAGGGCCGGATCGTTGGCGAGCGCGATCGCCAGCTCGAGCTTCTTCAAATCGCCGTAGGCAAGGACGCCCGCGGGGCGGAATCGGTGCTCCACCAACCCCACGTGCTCGAGCAGCGCCGTCGCCGGCGCGACTTGAAGGCGCCGGGCGGCAGTGAAGAGTACGCGACTCTCACCGGCGTGGGAGAGCCGCGCGACCTGCACGTTCTCGAGCACGGTGAGCGTGGCGAACGTCGCGGTGATCTGGAAGGTGCGGCTGATGCCGAGCCGCCAGATCGCCCACGGAGTCGCGCCGGCGATGGATCGGCCGCGGAAGCGCACACGGCCGGCCTCCGCGGCCAGCTGCCCGGTCAGGATGTTGAAAAGCGTCGTCTTCCCCGCCCCGTTCGGCCCGATGAGCGCACGGATCTCGCCGCGCGGCAGCGCGAAGCTCACGCCGTCGACGGCGCGGACACCGCCGAACGATTTCCGGACGTCGGTCACCTCGAGGACCGGCTCAGTCACGACGTCGATCCGTGACGATGCCCAGGATGCCGCGGGGGAACGCGAGCACCAGCGTGACGAGGATGACGCCGAGCACCAGCTGCCAGTACTCCGTGTACTTCGTCGCCACGGTGTCGAGCAGCGTGTAGACGGCGGCACCGAGCGGCGCGCCCGCGAAGGCCTGCACGCCGCCGAGGAGCACCATCACGAGCGGCTCGACCGATCGGGCCACGGAGAAGTACTCGGGAAACGCGCTGCCTTTGAGGAACACGAACGTCGCGCCGGCGAGCCCGCCGAAGAAGCCGGCGATCACGAACGCGAGCCATTGGTGGAGCCGGACGTTCACCCCGACGGTCTCGGCACGCCGCGCGTGGTCGCGCGCCGCGCGCAGGACGAGACCGAACGGCGCCGTGCCGATGCGATCGAGGAGCGCGATGCCGCCGGCACAGGCGGCGAGGGCCAGGTAGTAGTAACGGATCGGCGTCGCGAGCCACGGCGCGGGCCAGATACCGAGGAGCCCGTTGTCGCCGCCCGTCACGGCGTACCACTGATGCACGATCGCGTAGGCGATCTGCGCGAAGGCGAGCGTGAGCATCGCGAAGTAGATGCTCGACAGCCGCACGCAGAAGAAGCCGATGACCAGCGCGCAGAGCGCGGCCGCGAACGGCGCCACCACGAACGCGACGGGCATGGAGAGCCCCGCGAGCTTCATCGCCAGGGCCGCGCCATACGCGCCGAGCCCGAATGCGGCCGCGTGCCCGAACGAGACCATCCCGCCCGCGCCCATCAGCAGATGGAGACTGGCCGCGAACAGCGCGAACACGAGGATCTCGACGAGCACCGACACGTAGAACGTCGGCAGCAGCGGTGGCGCCGCGACGAGTGCGGCCAGCAGCACCCACGTCCAATAGGGTGGTAAACCTCGTTGCGCCGTCACGGCGATCGTCGCCCCCGCGCCGCGCCCCTGCGACTCCGGGCGACCGAGCAGGCCCCACGGCCGAACGATCAGCACGACCGCCATGACCACGAACGTCGTGACGAGCGAGGCGTTCGGGAGCACGAGGACACCGAAGGCCTGGATGACGCCGATGAGGATCGCGGCGAGCAGCGCGCCGGGCACCGACCCCATGCCGCCGACGACCACGACGACGAACGCCTCCGTGATGATGGCCGTGTCCATCACGATGGTGAGCGGCTGGCGCGGCACCTGGAGCGCACCGCCCAGTCCGGCCAGCGCGGCGCCGAGGACGAAGACCGTCGTGAAGAGATATCGCGGGTCGACACCGAGTGCCGCCACCATCTCGCGATCCAGCGTCGCCGCGCGGATCAGAACACCCCACCGCGTGCGGGAAAAGAGCCACGACAGCCCGAGGGCCACGAGCGGACCGACGGCGATCAGGACCAGGTCGTAGGTCGGAAAGAGCCGCCCGAAGATCGGCACCGCGCCGGCGAGCCCGGGCGCTGAAGGCCCGGTCTTGTTCTCCGCACCCCAGCCGAGCTTGACGAGGTCGGACACGATGAGCACGAGCGCAAACGTGAGCAGGAGCTGGTACAGCTCCGGCGACTTGTAGACACGCCGGAGCAAAATAACTTCGACGAGAAATCCAACCAGCCCCACGCCAAGGCACGCGAGGGGCACCGCGACGTAAAACGAAGCCGCGCCGAGCGGCAGCGTATTGCTGAGCGTGTAGGTGACGTAGGCGGCGAGCATGTAGAGCGACCCGTGCGCAAAATTGACGACGCGGGTGACGCCGAAGATGAGGGACAACCCCGACGCGATCAGAAAGAGGACCATCGCGTGCGCGAGCCCGGACAGAAGCTGAACGAAGACGATCGGGAGAGTCATCCCCCGGCGTGGGGCGCTACCCGCCGGACCGCATCTTCTTCACCTCATCGGGCGACGGCAGGACGCGCTCCCCGGAGATGTACTCGTGGTTGACCATGATGCCGACGCCGCGCTTGGCGTCGACCTTGGTCATGCCGACCCACGCGCCCATCGTGGACTGTCCGTCCACGGCGCGGTAGCTGATCGGGCCGATCGGCGTCTCGACTTTCAAATCGCGGAAGGCGGCCACCAGCTTCTCCGTGTCCGTGCTCCCCGCCTTCTTGATCGCCTCGAAGATCGACAGATACGTCACGTAGCCGACGAGCGAGCCGAGCACCGGAGTCTTGTCCGTCTTCTTCGTGAAGCGCGCGACGAACTCCTTGTGCGCCGGCTGCTGGAGGTCGTACCAGGGATAGCCGGTGACGAGCATGCCCTCGGGCGCCTCGGTCTTCAGCGGGTCGATGTACTCGGGCTCGCCGAGCAGGATCCCGACGACGAACGTCTTCTGGAAGAGCCCGCGCTTGCCCGCCTCGCGCACGAACGCGAGCCAATCGGATCCGAACAACGAGACGTAGAGCGCGTCGGGGTTCGCGGCGAGGATCGCGCCGACTTCCGCGGACGGGTCGATCTTGCCGAGCGTCGGCCACTGCTCGCCGACGACCTGCACGCCGGGCTTCAGCTCCTTCAGCCGCTCGCGGAACGTCTCCCACGCGCGCTTGCCGTACTCGTAGTTCGGGCCGATGGTCGCCCACTTCACGTACTTCATCTTCCCGGCCTTCTCGGCGAGCATGCGGCCCTGCTCGTACGTGTTGGGCCGCACACGGAAGACGTAGTCGTGACCCTTCGACCAGGTGATCGCCTCGGTGAGCGGCTCGGCGGCGACGAACAGCGTCTTGTTCTGCTTCGCCCAATCGGAGACCGCGAGACCGACGTTCGACAGGAAGGTGCCGGAGACGAGCGCGACCTTCTCGCCGGCCACGAGCTCCTGCGCGTGCTTCACCGCTTCGGCCGGCTGGCCCTTGTCGTCACGGAACAGCACCTCGACCTTGCGGCCGAGCACGCCGCCCTTCGCGTTGATCTCCTCCACCGCCATCTCGACGGCCGCGCGGTACGGGCCGGTGAAGGGCGCGCCGATACCACTGAACGAGTTGATTTCGCCGATCTTGATCGGACCCTGCGCGGCCGCGGGCTGCGCGACGGCCGCCACGACCAGCGCGAGGACGAACAACGGAAGGACGCGCGTGACGTTCATCAGATGACTCTCCTCACCGGCGCTGCGCATCCGCAATGTGCGCCTGCATGATCTCGTACGCGCGGTCGCCGTCGCGCGCCTCGATCGCCTCGAGGAGCGCCGTATGCGCGGCCTCCGCCTCGGCGGGATCGACGTCGGCAAGGAGCCCGCGCGGCGCCACGATCTCGGACTCGAGGTCCATGAGGGCGTGAATGGTGACCACGTGCACGGGATTGCGCGCCGCCAGGGCGATCCGCCGGTGGAAGTCGAGATCGAGATCGCGCGGGTCGCGGCCGGCCGTGACGATGGCGAAGCGCTCGTCGAGGGCGACGCGCAGCCCCTTCACGTCGAGGTCCGTCGCGCGATCCGCGGCCAGGCGCGCCACCTCGGGCTCCATCATCAGCCGCGCCTCGGTGAGCTGCGCCGCGGTGAGCCGGCCGAGCCGCAACAGCGTGCGAAAGTCGCGCGACATCACGCTCGCGTCGACCGGGCAGACGAAATGTCCGCCCGCCGAGCCCTGCCGCACATCGAGCAGGCCGCGATGCTCGAGCGCGCGCAGCGCTTCACGCACGGCAACGCGGCTCGCGCCGAACCGCCGCCCCAGCTCGCGCTCGGACGGCAGCTTGTCGCCGCATGCGAGGCGCCCCTCGTAAATCGAGCGCTCGATGTGCGCGACGATGTGGTGGTACACGCGCGGCGCGCCGGCGGGAAAAAGCATCGGCGCCACTGTCCGGCGAAAGCACGGTGAAGTCAAGCGCACGCGCCGCCGGCGTATGATCGCGGCATGACGAAATCCGAACGCGTCCTGGCCGCACTCGGCCGGCAACCCGTCGATCGGCCGCCCGTGGCCTTCTGGCGCCACGTTCCCGACGTCGATCACACCGCGCGCGGGCTCGCGGATGCGATGCTCGCCTTCCATCGCGCGTGGGACCTCGATCTCATCAAGGTGATGTCGAGCGGCGTCTACTGCGTCGAGGACTGGGGCTGCGAGGTCGCGTACCAGGGCTCGCCCAACGGCGCCAAGCAGTGCACGCGCCACGCCGTGCAGTCGCGCGCGGACTGGGCGCGCATCACGCCGCGGGACGCCGGCGCCGGCGCGCTGGGCCGGGAGCTCGAAGCCGTGCGGCTCATCGTCCGTGGCCGCG
>JBGOTH010000146.1:0-6779 GCA_041476345.1 Methylomirabilia bacterium | reverse complement strand
ATTGAACACGACGTCCATGTCGTGCTCGATGATGGCGGCCGAGATCCCCTCCGAGCGCACCACGGACGTGATGGTGTCCATGATCGGCGCCTTCTCGCGCGTGCTCACCCCGCTCGTCGGCTCGTCGAGAAAGAGGAGCTTAGGGCGAAGCGCATAGGCCACGGCGACGTCGAGAAGCTTGCGCTCGCCCTGTGAAATCCCGCCCGCGAGCTGCGCCGCCTTCGGCGCGAGACCGAAGAGCTGCAGGATCTCGTGCGCCTCGTGCCAGACCGGCCGGTCGCCGGCCGCCAGCGTGAAGAGCTTCTGCGTCTTGCCTTCGCGAGAGAAGATCGACAACGCGACGTTGTCGGCGACGGTGAGCTGGTCGAAGAGGTTGACGAGCTGGAAGCTCCGCGCGATGCCGGCGCGGATGCGCCCGTGCACGGAGTCGCGGGTCACGTCGGCGCCGCGGAAGAGGATCTGGCCGCCGTCGGGACGGAAGAGCCCGCTGATGAGGTTGACCAGCGTCGTCTTTCCGGCGCCGTTCGAGCCGATGAGCGCCAGCACCTCGCCTTCCCGCACGGTGAAGTTGACGTGGTCGACCGCGCGCATCTCGCCGAAGTGCTTGACCAGGTCGCGGGTGACGAGCAGATCCATCAGCGGCTCCTCCGTCGAGCCAGGAGCCGTCCCGCGGTACCGACGAGCCCCGTCGGGAGCGACAGAACCAGCACGACCAGCACCACGCCGATCAGGAGCTGCCAGTACACGGTGTAGCCGACGGCGAACGTCTTGAGGTAGTTGAAGACTACCGCGCCGACGATCGGACCAGCGAACGATCGGAATCCCCCGAGGACCGTCATGAACACGATCTCGCCGGAGAACTGCCAGTAGAGGATGTCCGGCGTCGTCAGCCCGTTGAGCGGCACCCAGAGCGCGCCGGCGATCCCCGTGAAGACGCCGGACACCATGAACGCGATCCAGCGATAACTCCAGATCCGGATGCCGATGAACTCGGCGCGCGTCTCGTTGTCGCGAATGGCCTGGAGTGCCTTGCCGAACGGAGAGCTGACGATCACCCACATGAGGGCGGTGCAGACGAAGAACACCACGAGCACGTAGTAGTAATACGCGTGGGCGAGGAAGGCGATCTTGTCGCCGGGCGCCGACACCATGCCGAGGAGCGTCGGCGTCGGCACGCGCAGGCCGTCGGTTCCTCCCGTCACCCAGAAGAACTTGAAGGCGAGACTCCACAGGACCTGGGACAGGGCGAGGGTGAGGATCCCGAAGAAGATGCGAGTGTAGCGCACGCACACGAACCCGAACAGTCCCGTGACGAGCACCGACGCCACGATCGCCCCGAAGAGAAACAGCTCCATCGACGCGACGTGGAGATATTTCACCATGAGGGCCACCGCGTAGGCGCCGACGCCGAAGTACGCGGAGTGCCCGAAGGAGAGCAACCCCGTGTACCCGAGGAGCAGGTTGAAGCCCAGGGCGGCGATCGCCATCACGAGGCCGTAGGCGAGGAGGATCGTCTGGTACTGGTCGAGAACGTACGGCAGCGCGAGCAGAACGAGCGCGACCGAGCCCGCGAGGGCCAGCATGCGGACCATGGGGCTCATGGGCGTCCGAACAGTCCGGCCGGACGGATGAGAAGGACGATCGCCGCCATCAGGTAGAGGACGGCGAGCTCGATCTCGGGAAAGAACGTGATCCCCGCCTCTCTCACCACGCCGACGATGAGCGCGCCCACGAGCGCGCCTTCGAGGCTGCCGAGGCCGCCGATGACGACGACGATGAAGGACAGCACGAGCGCGTCCACGCCCATCCCCAAGACCGCCGACTGGCTCGGCACGATGATGGCGCCGCCGAGCCCGGCCATGAAGCAGCCCATGGTGAAGGCCTGCACGTAGGTCCGGTTGACGTCGACGCCGAGCGCGGCGGCCATCCGCATGTCCTGGGACGTCGCGCGCAGCACGACGCCGAACTTCGTCCGGTAGATGAACGCCCAGAGAAACACGGCAGCCGCCGCGCCGACCACGATGACGAGCAGGTTGTAGGTGGGATACGGGTTGTCGCCGATCGAGAGGCTGCCCATGTTTTCCCAGAGCACGCTGGCCGTGAGCGGATAGGCGCCCCACAGGAAACGGATCACGTCGTCGAGGATCATGAGAAGTCCGAAGGTCACGAGGAGCTGATACTCCTCCGCGCGCTTGTAGAACGGACGGAGCAGCGTGGGTTCCAGCACCGCGCCGAGCGCCGCCGCCGACAGCGCGCCCGCCGGCAGCAGCAGGTAGAGAAAGCCCCACGGCATTCCCGCCGCGGAGGCCGCTCCCACCGCCCACGCCGTCGTGTAGGCACCGAACGCGTAGATGTTGCCGTGCGCAAGGTTGACGATGCGCATCACACCGTAGATGAGGCTCAGACCGCCGGCGATGAGAAAGAGGACCGACGCGTAGAGGAGTGCGTTGAGGAGATGGATGACGAAAAAGTCCATCAGTCGGCCACGCGGTACGGTATCACCCTCACCTCGGAATTCAGGAGGTTCTCGTCGAGGGCGAGCGCCAGAGCGAGCCGATAGGCGCCGGGCTTGAGCCGCCCCTTGAGATCGACGACGAGCCTGGCGCCGTCGCGCTGCTCCGAGACGCCCGCAGTGACAACCTCGTCACCGCTCCCGACGACGACGTAGCGGGCCGTGAGCGTCGGCACGAGCAGACGCTCCCCCGCCGGCGCGGGCCGAAACGGCTCGCGCACGAGCTTGTAGGACCGCGCGGACTTCGAGACCGTCTCCACGTCCGCCTCGATCTCCAGGCGATCTCCACGCCGTTCGACGCGGGCGGCCCACGCGCGGAGCGGCCAAGCGTAACGATCGTAGGTCCCCACACCCACGGGATAGCTGAAGTCGCGGAACACGGGCATCACGACCGCGTCGCCCGACCATTTACCCAGCCGGTACGGGCCGTTCGTCACCATGAGGTGCCCGTGCGTGCGCGCGAACCGCCGCAGCGCGGCCCAGCGCTGCTGGGCCTGCTCGACGGTGACGAAGCCCCGCAATGAGTCCGGCACATACGCCTTACGCTCGAACGTCGCCGCCAGAGCAGTGAGCTGGCCCTGGAGCTTGCGGTCGCGAGCGAGGTCGAGCCAGGGAACGCCGCGACGCTTCGCCTCCGCCTCGGAAAACGCCGCATAGCCTCGCTCGACCGCTTCCTCCATGAGCGTGGTGAGCTGCCACGGGACGGCACTCCACGGTGGCGCCACGGCCACCCCGTACGCGGGATCGACCGCGTGCTTGAGATACACCTCGACGAGCGGCACGTCGCGGATGACCTGGAGCTCGCCGAGATCCTGGATGTCGGTCTCGATCCTGACGACGCGAACGGCGACCAGCTCGCTGCGCAGCGTCGCGGTGGCGCGCGCGACCGCGGGGTCCTTCGCGCTGACCCTGAAGGCGAAGGAGACCGGATAGAGGAGGTCCGCGACGCCCATCTTGGTCTCGTCGTGGAACTTCGAGGCGAGGACGCGATACACGAGCCGGCTTCCCGCGACGACGCCGCGCCCGGCGGGGCGCAGCACGCCGGTGCGTGGATCCGGCGTGAGCGCGTCGGCCGGGACGTCCACCGGAGATGCCGAGCTCGCCGCGGTCATCCGCACGCGGCTTGGAATCCACGTGCTCCCGCGCGGCTCCTGGAGCAGCGGTGGATCGGCGAGGGCCGACCAGACGAGGCGGCCCGCGGGGTCGGAGAACCCCGCGATCGGGTTCCACGCCGCCGTCGGCTTCGATCCGATCCCGAGCTGGAGCCACCCGTTCCACGGAAAGTCCTTGAGCTTGACGGTCCGCACGAACATCGCCGAGTTCAGCCCGCGCGCCGCGTCGTACGCGACGTTCTCCACGCCGGCGGAATACTCGACGTTGACCGCCTCGCGGCGGATCGTGTAGCCGACCGGCACCCGCTCACAGCCGCGCAGCAGGAGCATGACGAGACGCCGCTCGAGGTTGAGTCGCTCGGCCTCGCTCGCGAAGGTCGCGGTGGTCCGCCGCGCGAAGATCTCGTCCACGGCACGCCGCCTGCCCTCGTCGGCGATGCCGTCCGCGTACACGGCATAGGCCTGCTGCCAGCCGGTCTTGTTCCACGCGGGAGCCCGGGATTGCTCGAGGAGCGTGGTGACGTCGACCTCCTCGAGCGTGGCGTCGGCGTCCTCGTCGGTCACCTTGAAGCCGGCCCTCGCCAGCGCCTCCGCCCAGCGTCCCCTCGCCAGGATGCGGGGACGCGCGCCACCGCCCTCCTGCTCCGCCTTGTGCAGCGCCGTCTCGACGAGATCGAAGTGCGCGAGGTAGTCCGCGTGCAACGGTGTCACCGGATACGGGAGGACGACGTAGTCTCCCTTCGCGGCCGCCAGCGCCTTCGTGACGGCCGCCGCCGCCGCGCAGCGCGCGCCCGCGGTCGCGAACGCCGGCGACGCACGCGTGAAGCGCACGATAGCCAACCCGCCGAGCGACTCCACGATCGTGACGTGACTTGGCGCCCCCGACTTCGCGAAGGGATCGGCGCCGACGTACGCATGGAGCGCGTTCTTCGCGAGCAGCCTGGCCGCCGTGTCCGGATCGACGGAGCGGAGCGTGATCTCCTGCGGGTAGAACGATGGATAGAACGTGAGCTCGTGGCCGGCCGCGGCGTCGCCGACCGCGACCGCGCCGACGAAGACGATCAGGAAGCGAAGCGACCGGAGCACGGAGCGTCGCGTGAGAAAGAGGGCGGGAAGCCGATGCGGCCTCCCGCCCTCGCGTGACTCGGTCAGGCCTTGAGCGTCGGCCAGGTCTTGTCGATCCAGGTGTACGTGGAAGTCGGCTCCCCCTTCGGCCAGCCGGGAGGCGCCGTGATATTGCGGATCGGAATCGTGATGATGCGGTTCGGATCGAGGATCGGGAACGGGTACTCGGGCACGTTCTTGCTGAAGCCGATCATCGCTTCCTTGTAGCCCTGGTGGTTGTCAGGACGGATGTAGACGTAGCCGGCCGGCCCGGCGATCATCATCCCCTCGAGCATCGCGATCACCGCGTCGTCATCCGGCCAGCCGCCGACGAGGCGGTTCGCCTTCTCGATGGCGGCTTTCAGCATCAAGGTCGACGTGTACGCGCCTTCCGCCTGGAAGTTCGGATACTCGTTGAAGCGCTTGTGGTACCGCTCGACGAACGACTTGTTGAGGGGCCACTTGTCGCCGCTCGGGTACGTGAAGTGGTAGTTCGAGTGCACGCCGGCGATGACCCCTTCCGGATGGTCCTTGCCGATCGCGTGCGGCGCGGTGCCCATCGCGAGCGTCGTCGCGAACTTCGCCTTCTGGAACATGCCGTAGCGAATCGCCTGTTTGTACATGGCCACGTAGTCGCCGCCCCACACCGAGGAGACCACGAGGTCCGGCTTCGAGGCGATCGCCTTCGTGATGTGAGAGCTGAAGTCGGTCGTGCCGAGCTTGGGCCAGCCTTCGGAGACGATCTCCGCCTGCGGCATCAATTTCTTCATCACGATCTTGAGGTGGTCGAACGCGTTGCGGCCGTACGAGTAGTCCGGGTGGATGTGCGCGATGCGCTTGGACTTCGGCCATGTCTGCACGATGGCCAGTGCCGTCGTGCAGCCGTCCGCGGACTGGATGTTCGTCAGGCGGAAGATGTAGTGCGGGTTCGGCACGGCCTTGTCGAAGAGGAAGTCGGTGCAGCCGTCGACGAACATCGTGAGGACCTTCAGCTCCTCCGCCACGGGCCCCAGCGCGGGAGTGTTGCCGCTGGATGTGATACCGCAGAAGAAGTCGATCTTCTCCGAGAGCTTCAGCCGGCGGAGCTCCTTGACGTTGGCGTCGGTGCCCGCGTTCTCGTCCGCCTTGAGGATCTCGATCTTGCGCTTGCCGAGAAGGCCGCCCTGGGCGTTGATCTCTTCCGCGGCCAGCAACTGGCCCTTGTACATCGGCTCTCCCAGCACCGCCGCCGGCCCCGTGAAGAACGTCATGTGGCCGATCCTGAACGGGGTGTCCGGAATGTTCCCCTTCGGCTTCTCCTGGGCGTACGCCATGCCGACGATGGGAAGCCCGGCCGCGGGCGCGGCGAGCACAGCGCCGACGGTGACACCGAGCGAACTGAGAAAGTTCCGACGATTGACTTCAGCCGCCATGTGGTCCCTCCATCCATTTGCGTAGAACGCACGAAAGCCTAGTCGCCAACGCCGTTCAAGGCAAGGCCCAGCGCGTCAGGCACGTCGCGCTATAGTTCGGATCGACGGTAATGACGGAGTGTCCATGCGAGCACTGAGCGCGGCGTGCCGCGGTATCCGCGCGGCCGTCGGTGCGCACTGGGGGTGGGCGGCCGCGACGGCCACGATGGTCCTCAGCCTCCAGATCATGCTCCCGCCGGTGATCCTCTCTCTGGCCCGAAAGCCCTGGACTTCGTTCACCGTCAATCCGTGGCTCAAGCACTTGCCCGCGTACCTGACGAGCAGCACGCCGCTTCAGCAGAAGCTCGCCTTCCTGGCACGGGTCGCTCTGTTCTGGTTCACCGCCGACGGTCAATACGAGCCCGAATGGGGCTTCGCGGTGGACACCGGCGATCTCGCTCGATTCGTCGTCACCGCCGGACTGGTCGGTGCGTGGGTCGCGCTCCGGCGATACCAGCGCGATCTGAACGCAATCAAGGGCTGGCGCGCCGCGGGCCACGGTGGCGGCGCCGCCGGTATCGTGGCCGGCGTGCTCGGCCTTTCGACCGGGCCGTGCAGCGTGGTCGGGTGCGGCGCCCCCGTGCTGCCTGTCGTCGGCCT
>JBGOTH010000145.1:0-6785 GCA_041476345.1 Methylomirabilia bacterium | reverse complement strand
GACAGCGAGGGTCTCTACACCGGCCATCCCGACGTGAAATACCCGACCGACAAGCCGAAGCTCAGCGAGCTCAAGCTCCTCAGCGTGGACGCGGAAGAGCTCGAGAAGCGCAACGAGGAGATCAAGAAGCGCTTCGTGGAGCTCTTCGGCGCGTGATCGGCCGCCTCGAGGGATTCGATCGCTCGCTGCCCGTCTGGATCGCCGCGGCGCTCGCCCTCGTCGCGCTCATGGCGCTGCCGCTCGCGTGGCTCGGCGTGATGAGCGTGAGCAGCGAGGGCGGCGCGACCTTCGCGCACTATCGCGACGCGTTCCAGGATGCTGCGTTGCAGAAGGCGCTCTGGAACACGCTGGTGCTCGCGTTCTGGGTCGGGGTCACCTCGATCGCCGTCGGCGCGCCGCTGGCGTGGCTGACCGCGCGGACGGACGTGCCGGGCAAGGGACTGATCCGCATGCTCGTGATGGCGTCGTTCGTCACGCCGCCGTTTCTCGGCGCCTTCGCGTGGGTGATGCTGGCCGGCCCCAACGCGGGGCTTCTCAACATCCTGTGGCGGCAGGTCACCGGGGCCGACGGCCCCCTCGTCAACATCTTCACGATGCCGGGGCTCGTGTTCGTCGTCACCGCCTACACGTTCCCGTACGTCTACATCATGCTCGCCAACACGCTGGCGATGATCGCGTCGGATCTCGAGGACGCGGCGGCGATCCACGGCGCCGGCCGCCTGATGGTGGTGCTGACCGTGACCTTGCCGATGGTGGCACCCGCGATCGTCAGCGGCTTTATCCTGGCGGTGCTGCAGGCGCTCGCGCTGTTCGGATCGCCGGCGATCCTCGCGCTGCCCGCCGGCTTTCACACGATCACCACGCAGGTGTGGTCGCTCTTCCAGTTTCCGCCGAAGGTCGAGCTGGCGGCCGCCGTCTCGGTGCCGCTGCTTCTCGCCACCGCGATGTTGCTGCTCGTGCAGAAGCGCCTGCTCGGACGGCGCGGCTACGCGAGCGTGGGCGGCAAGGGCGGGGCTCGCCGCACGATCCAGCTCGGGGCCTGGCGCTATCCGGCGCTCGGCGCGGTCTTCGCCGTCATGGCGTGCGCGATCTTTCTGCCGTACGGGATCCTCACGAAGGCCGCGTTCTCGCGCGCGTGGGCGCAGCCGCTCAGCTGGGACAACCTGACGCTCGCGAACTTCTCGTTCACGCTGTTCGAGTACAGCTCGACGAAGGCCGCGATCGTCAACACGCTGGAGCTCGGCGTGGTGACGGCGACGGTCGGCGCTGTCATGGTCGCGCTGCTCGCCTACGTCACCAACCGCAAGCTCGTGATCGGCCACCAGATCGTGGCGTTTCTGGCGCTGGCGCCGATCGTCATTCCCGGCGTCGTGCTGGCCGTCGCGCTGTTCATCGCCTACACGCGGCCGCCCTTCGTGCTCTACGGCACGCTCGCCATCCTCTTCATCGCGTATCTCACCAAGGAGATGCCGGTGGGCTACGCGCAGTCGGACGCGACGTTCAAGGGCATCCCGGCGGACCTGGAAGAGGCCGGGCGCATCCTCGGCGCCGGGCGGCTCAGGATCCTTCGTGACGTCACGGCGCCGCTCGCGAGGAGCGGGATCATCGCCGCGTGGTGCTTCATCTTCATTGGCGTGATCCGCGAGCTATCGGCCTCGATCATCCTCTTCACGCCGAACACGAAGGTGATGTCGGTGGTGATGTTCGACCTGAAAGAAGAAGGCCAGTTCGGCGCCATCGCGGTGCTCGGCCTCGTCATGCTGGTGCTGACGTTCGCCACCGTGTCGATCGTACAGGCCGCGCTCGGGCGCGACGTCCTGGGCGTGAAGGACTGATCCGATGCCCGGCGTGAGCATCCGGGGCTTGACCCGGCACTACGGCGACGTGGCGGCCGTCGAGAATCTCTCGCTCGACGTGAAACAGGGCGAGCTGGTCGCGCTGCTCGGTCCGTCGGGCTGCGGCAAGACCACCACGCTGCGCCTCGTCGCCGGATTCCTCAAGCCGGAGTCCGGCGAGATCTGGGTGGGCGACCGCTGTCTGTCGTCACCGGCGTCTGTCGTCCCGCCGGAGCGGCGGCGCATGGCCATGATCTTCCAGAGCTATGCGCTGTGGCCGCACATGACCGTGGCGCAGAACGTGGCGTACGGGCTGCGCTTCAAGAGCGGGGTCACTCGCGCGGAACGGGAGCCGAAGGTGACCGAGATGCTGCGCGTCGTGCAGCTCGCGGGCTACGGGCATCGCTACCCCGGAGAGCTGTCGGGCGGGCAGCAGCAGCGCGTCGCCGTCGCGCGGGCGCTCGTCATCGAGCCGGAGATCCTGTTGCTCGACGAGCCGCTGTCGAACCTCGACGCGAACCTGCGCGAAGAGATGCGTTTCGAGATCCGGCGCTTGCACGAAGAGTTCGCGATCACCACGCTCTACGTGACGCACGATCAGGCCGAGGCGATGGTGATCTCGGATCGCATAGCCGTCCTCGAGCGCGGGCGGGTCGCGCAGGTGGGCACGGCGGACGAGCTCTTCCACCGGCCGCGCACGCGGTTCGTCGCCGAGTTCATCGGCAAGACGAACCTCATCGAGGGCGTCGCGACGGGGCCGGACGCGGTCGCGCACGGCGGGCTCACGCTGCGTGTGGCGGGAGGGGGACTGGTGCCCGGCGCGTCCGTGGCGCTGTCCGTCCGGCCGCATCAGATCGTGCTGGTGGCGCCGTCCGACCGGGATGCGCTACGCGGGGCGGTCCAGCGCGTCAGCTTCCTCGGCGAAACGGTGGACTACCAGGTCGCGATCGCGGACAGCGACGTGGTCGTGCGCGTGGCGGCGCCGGCGGTCATCCTGCTGCGTCCCGGCGAGGTCGTCGGCCTCCGGATCGATCCGACGGCCTGCGTGGTGGTCGAAGCCTAGTAGACGGTAAATTCCACCAGGTTGTCGTCGGGATCGCGGAAGTAGACGCTCGTCGATGTGCCGCGCGCACACGACCGTGGCCCGGGTCCGGCCTCGGGCGTGATGCCGTTGCGTTTCAGCAACGCGAGCACCTCGTCGACCGAGCCGTCCCATTCGAGACAGAAGTCCGCGCCGCCCACTGACGGCCGGCGCGCACCGAGATATCCCGGGCGATCCGGCCACTCGCGCGCGTGCACGTTGACCTTCTGCACGTCACCGATACGAATCGTCGGCATGTCGGGGCGGTTGGGACGCGTCTCGTACGCGATCGTGAAGCCGAGGCGCCGGTAGAAGTCGAGCGTGCGCTCGACGTTCTCCACGACGACCACCCAGTGATCGAAGCCCTTGATCGGCATTAGGCGAGGCGAGGCATCACGTCACGCGCGAGCAGCTCCATCGACCGGCGCCAGAGCTTCGGCTGGTCCCAGTCGTGGCCCGCCATCAGAAGCGTGCCGAAGGGGCCGGTCTCCTCGCGCAGCGCCACGAGCTGATCGACCACGCGGCGCGGGCTGCCCGCGATGATCATCCCGCGCTTGATCGCTTCCACCGTCACGGCCTCGTCCGGCATGTCGGGGTCGGGCTTCACCATGAAGAGCGCTTTGCGGAGCTGGCTGAAGCTGAAGAGGAAGAACTGGTAGTAGAACGACAGCCCGTTGTTCGGATCGGCGAGATAGTCTTCCGCCTGCGCGTCGCTTTCCGTGACGAGCACGCTGCGCGACACGCGCCAGATCGACGGATCCGGCCGGCGCCCCACCGATTCGCATCCCTCGACGTACTTCTCCCAGTGGCTGCGCAGGTGGCGGCGATGGAAGAAGTTGCCGGAGACGGGGATCCATCCGCGCTCACCTGCCGTCTTCGCGCTGTTGGAACTCGGCGTGAGCAACGATAACGCGATCGGCGGATGGGGCTGCTGATACGGGCGTGGCACCCAGCCGACCTTGTACTCGGGATAGACGTGCTTCTCGAGGCCGATCTTCCAGAACTTGCCGTCGATCTTGTAGGGCGGGTCCTGCGACCAGAGCTTCAAGATGATGTCGATCGACTCGAGCACCATGGATGGGCGTGCTTCCGGCTGCCCCAGGTCGAACATCTCGAGATCGCTCGCGAGCCCGCCGGGTCCGATGCCCATGATGAAGCGGCCCTTCACGAGATGATCGAACATCGCGCAGTGCGCGGCGACCGTGGCCGGATGGAGCTGCGGCAGGTTGATCACGCCCGTCCCGAACTTGATCTGCTTCGTGCGGCTCGCCAGCGTGGCCAGGAAGATCAGTGGGGACGTGATGCGCTCGCTCCACGAGCTGAAGTGCTCGCCGACGAACACTTCCGAGAACCCGAGCTGGTCGGCGAGGATGATCGCGTCCTGGTCCTCTTCGAGGATGGCGGAGTAGTCGCGCGACGGGTGATGGAAGGGCATCGTGAACATGCCGAGCTTGATCGCCATGGGCCGAGGCTATCATGGGCCATGAACGAACGCGGACTCCTCCCGAAAGCGCGGCGCGACGAGCTGAGCGACAGGCTGAAAGCGCAGCTCGATCGCTGGTACGCGAACGCGTATCAGGACGACAACCTGTTCCTCACGATGGCTCGGCGGCCGGGCTTGCTGGATGCGACGTGGGGTTTCATCAAGTACATCTACGGAGGCGACTCGAGCATCGAGCCCGAGTTGTTCGAGCTGGTGCGCGTGAAGCTCGCCTGGAACAACCGCTGCGTCCACTGAAGCCTGGCGCGGTCGTCCTCGGCCGTGAGCCGGGGCGCGTCGGAAGATCTTGTCGCGAAGCTCGCGGACTACGAGAGCTCTGATCTACCGGAGCGGACGAAGATGGCGTTGCGCTTCGCGGACCGCATGACAGGACCGGCGCCGTCGATCGATGCGGCGTTCCACGAAGCGCTGCGCGCGCACTTCAGCGAAGATCAGATCCTCGACCTCGGGATGACGATCACGTTCGCGAGCGGCTGGCAGCGGTTCATCGAGGCATTCGGGATCGTGCCGGATCGCTGGGCCGACGGCGCGCCGCCGCCGTTTCACGCGCTGTGAGACGGCCATCAGGTAGCCGCGAATCGGGACGAGCCGCTGCGCGACGGTATCAACGCCGAGCGCAAGCTCCTCCAACGTCACCGCGCCGAGGAGCGCTGGACCACCGCCCGGACTGATCAGACAGAGCGTCGGGATCACCTGTTCGCCGACGGTCACCTCGATCGCGGCGATAGGCCACTCTTCCTCGCGCCCGCTGGCCAGCATCACACGTCGCGAGCCGATGACACGGCAGCCGAGCGTCTCGACGAGCTGGCGCGGAAGAGTCGTATACGTCGCGCCGGTGTCGACCATGAGCGCGACGTCACGACGACGCGCTGGATCGTGCAGATTCGCGACCGTGACGTCGACGTTGAAAGTACCCATCGTGCGGTGATCATCGCACCACCGCCGTGGCGTGAAAAGAGTATCTGAGCGTAGACGCTGGTCTAACAGTCCGTGGTTAAACTCTCGGCGCTCAGCACGCCCGCACGGGAGTCCATGAGGTGGCCAGGACGCGCGGCAGTAATCGGGAGACGCGCCAGGAACGTCGGGCGATCATCCAGACATGCGCGAGGAGGATTCCGAAGGCAATGTCACGCGCCGTGGAGTCGAAGTGGCTTCCTTGCAGCCCCCGCGGCGTGCCGCATCCGAACGCCTGCCGCATGAGCACGCCGAGGTTGAACGCGCTCGCGTGCACGAGCAGCCGCTTGAGGATGTTCTGATGTCCGCGCAAGTAGGTGCGCCGCATTCCGCCGGTGTCGTACACGTGGGCAAAGGAGCGCTCGACGTATTCGCCGCGCCGCCGCATCAGCCGCTGGCCGCGCGCGCCGCGGACCCGCCGGCGATTGCCGTACACCGGCCCCTGCGCCTCCGGGGTTGTGGTCCAATCGCGTCGCCCGCGCTCCGGCTCGGCGATGTAGGACCGCACCCCGCCCGCCGCGAGGTCGACCATCGACTGGTTGCTGTGATAGCCCTTGTCCGCAATGATCTCGGTCAGCGCCGCGGGCGTGGCGCTCGCGGCGTGCACGACCGCGACCTGTTCCGCGGCCGCGAGCGCGGTCTCGACGAGACTCGTGGTGTCCCCGACATCGGCCCCCTGCAGCGTCACCGCCACGAGCGCGCCGCTGTCCAGATCCACGGCGTGCTCGGCCTTGTGCGCCAGGTGCGTCCGCCCGTCCTTCATCTTGGTGATCTTGGCGTCCGGATCGAACGGGTTCGTCCAGTCCTTGTTCGAGGTCCGCTTCTTTCGGCGCCGATCGAAGCGGGCCAACGCCGCGCGGGTCGGGGTCTTGATGCCCGACGCCCCCGCGAGGCGCGTCAGGAATTCCTGATAGCGCTCGCCGGTGTCGCGCCGCACGATGCTGCGCATGGCCGCGTTCGCCTCCAGCGTCGTCGCGTCGATGGCGACGGTGCGCCCCGTGAGCAGCTGGGCCGCGACCAGGCGCTCCTGCACCCACGTGAAGACGGCCCGATGCGTCTCCACGTCGATCAGCCGGCGCGTGCGCGAGATCGTCGAGTGATCCGGGGCCGCGGCGTCGAGGCCGAGCCCCACGAAGCCGCGCACGGCGAGCGAATCGGCCGCGCGCCACGCGATGCCGCGCTCGGAGTCGAGCCCTTCGAAGTACCCGAGCAGCAGCAAGCGGAAGTACCGCCCCGGCGGCAGGCTGGGCCGGCCCATCACCGCCGCGTAGAACGCCCGACACTGCTCCTCCGCGAACCGGTCGAAGCCCGCCTCGTCGAGGATGGCGTTCAGCCGGACGTAGAACGGATGGCCCGGCGACACCGGCAAGTCCGTCGTCGGAATCCACATCAGCGCTTGCTCGCTCGTGCGTTT
>JBGOTH010000144.1:0-6799 GCA_041476345.1 Methylomirabilia bacterium | reverse complement strand
CATCGAGATCGTGCGCGGTCCGCAGTCGACGCTCCACGGCGCGGATGCCATCGGCGGCGTCGTGAACATCATCACCAAGAAGGGCGAGGGGCCGCCGACGTTCACCACGCGCTTCGACGCCGGCTCCTTCGAGACCTATCGTGAGCAGGCGGGGCTCAGCGGCTCGTACAAGGCGTTCTCCTACACGCTGTCGGGCAGCCACTACGACACGCGCGGCTATCTCCGGAACGACGATGCCACGCAGTCCGCGATGGCGGGGCGCCTCGAATACAAGTTCCCGTGGGACGGCACGATCAGCTTCACCTCCCGGTACTCGCGGACCCAGTCGGACCTGCCGGTATTCTCGACGAACCCCACGGTCTTCGATCCGAACGCGCAGCAGGTGAGCGAGACGTGGCTCTACAATATGGCCTACGACCAGAAGCTCTTCGACTGGTGGGACATGCGCGTCCGCTACGGCCAGTGGTGGAACAACGCGGGTTTCATCAACCCGCCGCCGCCCGGAGCGTTCACGACGGTGTCGCAGATCGACACGCAGCGGCGCGAAGCGGAATGGCTGAATCACTTCTACTTGGGCAAGTGGGACACGCTCACCGCGGGCTGGGAGCATCGCGACGAGTACGGTCACAACCGCTTCACGTTCCGCAAGGAGATCAGCGTCGAGTCAGGGTTCGTCCAGGACGAGCTGCGCCTGTTCGACCGTGTCATCCTCGGCGGCGGCGTGCGTCACGAGTCGAACGACACGTTCGGGACGGCGACCACCGGTCGCGCGTCGATCGCGGTGCTCGTCCCGGAGACCGGGAGCAAGCTGCGCGCGGCGTGGGGTCAAGGATTCCGCGCGCCGACCATCAACGACCTCTTCTTTCCCGGGTTCGGAAATTCGACCCTCAGGCCGGAGACGAGCGAGAGCTACGAGCTCGGCGCGGACCAAAAGCTGTGGCAGGATCGCATTCGCCTCGGCACGACGTTCTTTCACAACCAGTTCCACGACCTGATCCAGATCGTGCAGCAGGGCCTGCTCTTCTTTCCGCAAAACGTCGGGCGCGCCGTCACCGAAGGCGTGGAGTTCACCTCCGAGGTTTATCCGTTCGACTGGCTGTCGCTCTACGCGAACTACACGTTCACCCGCACCGAGGACATCGACACGGGTTTCCCGTTGCGGCGCTTTCCGCGCCATCACTATGCCGCCGGCGCCACGTATACGTGGGACAAGCTGACGCTCTTCACCGAAGCGGTCATCGTAAATCGCCAGTTCGAGACCGCCACGCCGGGCTTCACGGGCCAGAACTACAACCGCGGCTGGTACCGCATCGACCTCGGCGGCACCTATCTCCTGTGGGGACGCTACGGTGCGATGGAGCGCGCGGAGCTGTTCGCGCGCTTCAACAACATCACCGATGCGCGGTACTCGGAGGTGCTCGGCTTCCCGGCGCCGCCGTTTAACGCGTTGATCGGGCTCAGGTTCGCCTTCAACTAGTCATGCAAGGCGTCGACGTCGGCATCGGTGCGGACGGCGTGGTGGTGAAGGCCGCCACGCCGCTCTTTGCCGTCTCCTCGGCGATGGTCGGCGGAGGTGTCGCGGACGTCGGCGCCATTCTCAACGTGCACGTCGAGAAACACGGTAGTCTCGCTGACGCTCGTGGGGCGCTGGATGCGTTCGCCCGGCGCCACGGCGTCACCGGCGCCTACGTCGGGCTCCTCACCGCGGCGTGGACGGAGAAGGCCGAGGTGGCGATCGCGCGGCACGGGGACCTGGAGGCGGTCGCGGTCGCGACGGTGGGGCTCAGCAACCGCACCACCGCGGGCGTGTCACCGCCGGCGGCGTGCGCGTCGCCGTCCACGATCAACACGATCGTGGTGGTGGACGTGGCGGCCGAAGCGCCCGCGCTGATCAACGCGATGATGACCGTGACCGAGGTGAAGACGCTCGCACTGATCGAGGCCGGCGTGACGGGCGCCGACGGTCGGCCCGCGACAGGCACGTCGACGGACGCGGTGGTCGTGGCCGCCACGCGACGCGGTCGTCACGAGCAGTTCGGCGGACCCGTCAGCGATCTCGGCTGGGTCGTGGCCCAGGCGGCGGGTGTAGCGCTTCGGCGTGGCATCGCGCGCTGGCTCGCGGAACGAACGTGATGCGGCCAGGCTGGCTGATCGGCGTGCCGTTCTCGCTGGCGCTTCACGTCGTGCTCGCCGCGGCCTTCGTCGCCGTGCTGCGCAGCGGGCACGGACCGCCCGCGCTGATCGTCGACCTGACGGCGATCGTCGCCGGACGCGAAGACGGACCCGCGGCGAGCGCCGGCGCGCCGGCGCCTTCCTTCGCGATGAAGAGTCGCGGTGCTCGACGGATCGCTCGCTCCGAGTCGAGCCGTGCACCGACGGCGCCGTTGCGCGACCGCGGTGCCGTCGAACCGGCGCCGTCGGCGCCCGCGTCGATGGAACTATCACCGGTGCGCCGTCAGGAGTCGCCGGCGGCCGAAACGTCGAGCGCGGTCGCGGCCGCGCCGACCGTGATGCCCGGCGCAGAGTCGAACGCCGCGCGTGCGTCCACACAGGGCGTCGTCGTCGACGGCACGACGTCGGGCGGATCCGCGCCCGCCGCCACCGGCCCAGGTGGTGCCGTCGGCGATCGCGTCGCGTCTCTCGGTGCCGCCGGGGGCGGGGGTGGCGGCGGCGACTACGCCGTGTATCTCTCGCGGCTCAGGAAGCGCATCCAGGAGACGCTGCGTTATCCGCCGGCGGCGCGCCGGCGCGGCGTCACGGGCACCGTGCAGCTCGAGATCGCGATCGAGCCGGACGGCGCGGTCGGCAGCGTGTCCGTGATCGGGACGTCGGCGCACGAGATTCTTGATCGGGCGGCCGTCGACGCGGCGCGGTCCGTGCCGCGGCTGCCGTTTCCCGATGACATGCGGCCACGCGGGCTGCGTGTCCGCCTCCCCGTGATTTTCGAGCTAGAGTAGCCGCATGCACGACGAGCCCGTGCGCGAAGCCGACGGCAGCGTGTCTTACTTCCACGACGTTCCCGTTGCCGGGGACACCGTCACCCGTCTCCTGACCGAGCTCTTCTCGACGCACTGGGCGGATGTGACGTTCGGCCCTGTCATCGAAGGCTCCGCCTGGGAGATTCGCCTCACGTCGCCGCCGGCGCTCACGATGAGCGACGGGTATCTGACCGTGGACACCGGCGCGTGGCACTTCCACCTCTGCGTCGAGCGCCATCACGCGCGCGGTGATGCCGCGCTGGCCGGAATCCGCCGTGTGGGGCGCGCGGCTTTCTTCCGGACGGACGGCGGCACCTGCGTGCCGGCCTCCTTTGGTTTGCGGTTGTGGAACGGCCGCGGCGAGCAGATGATCACGGTCTTTTTCCCGAGCCCGTTCTACGATCACGTGACGGAAGAACGGCGCCGCGAGCCCGACTGGAGCCGGACGGCCCTCTGGGACGATTTCCGCGCGCGCTACACGGGGGCGCAGGTGCCCGCCGAATCTTGACTTCGCGTCGTGCGCGGCCTCGGGTCGCGCGTGCCTCCCGGTCGCCTCATCTCCTCCTAGTTCGCTTGCCCCGAGCGATGTCGCCGGCCTGGTGGTGGACGATAGCGCAACGGACCTACCGTGAGACCTCGCTGGAACGGCTGCGCGCACTCGGCAGCTACTGGGACGTCTTCCGGAGGGCTCTCGTCTGTGCGGCCACGCTCGTCGTGATCGCGAGCGGGAATGTTCTAGCCCAGGTTCCGCGTACCCCGGTGCTGGAGGAATTGCGGCAACGCATCCTTCGCGGCGCCACGGGGACCGTCGAGGGCCGGCTCTACATCGAGCGTCCGAAGCCCGACGCGCCCGATCAGCCGCTCGTCGGCATCGGGGTGCTGCTCGTGCCGCGGGCCGACGATCTCCTGGCGCAGCTCGAAGACCTGAAGCGAGTGTCCCGTGATTCCGTCCGGGGTTTTCGCGCCGCGGCGCCGGGCGTACGCGACCTCGTCAACGAGTACGAGACCGAGTTGTGGCGGGCCGGGTATCCCGACGCAGCGCCGCGTGCGGTCACCGACGCGACGGGCACGTTCCGGCTGCAGGTTCCCGCGGGCGCGTGGCTTCTCGTCGCCAGGCGCAGCCTCTTCGTCAAAGTGCATTCGCCGCGCCCGGTCGCACCTCCATCGGCCCTGGCTCTCGATCCGCTCGCGCTCTACTCGACGAGCCAGTTCCAGCACTTCCAGCCGATTGCGCGCATGACCGGGTTCGACGCCGTTTCCTTCTGGCTGCGCGAGGTCGAGGTGACGCAAGGGGAGACGGTCGCGCTGGACCTGCACGATCGCGGCGTCTGGCTGAGCGCGGTGGAAGAAGAGCACGATATCGCGCGTCGCGGCCGCCTCAGCCGGATGACCAGGAAGCGCTGATGCCGGCGCCCTGCCTCATGGTCCAGGGGACGGCATCGGGTGTCGGCAAGAGCCTGCTCACCACCGCGCTGTGCCGGCTCTTCGCGCGCGCGGGCTACCGCGTGGCGCCGTTCAAGTCGCAGAACATGGCGTTGAACGCGGCCGTCACTGCCGACGGCGGCGAGATCGGGCGCGCGCAGGCGGCGCAGGCCGAAGCGGCCGGCGTCGAGCCGACGGTCGACATGAATCCAATTTTACTGAAGCCGGAAGGTGATCTTCGCGCGCAGGTCGTCGTGCGCGGCGTCGCGGCGCTCAGCACGGACTTCCCGAGCTACCAGCGCATGGCGCCCGCGATGCTGCAGGTCATCGCCGAAAGCCTCGCGCGCCTGCGCGCGGCGTACGACCTCGTGCTCATCGAGGGCGCCGGTAGCCCGGCCGAGATCAACCTCAGCGCGACCGAGATCGTGAACATGCGCATCGCACGGCTCGCGGATGCGCCCGTGTTGCTCGCCGGCGACATCGATCGCGGCGGCGTCTTCGCGGCGCTCGTGGGAACGCTGGCGCTCCTCGAGCCGGACGATCGCGCGCGCGTCGCGGGCTTCCTCATCAACCGCTTCCGCGGAGAGCGGCGTCTGCTCGAGCCAGGGCTCGAGATGCTCGCGGCACGGACTGGGGTGCCGGTGCTCGGTGTCGTGCCGATGATTCCCGAGCGTCTCGTTCCAGCGGAAGACTCGCTGGATCTCGATCGGATCGCCGGGGCGGCGGGCGACGCGGTCATCGACGTCGCGGTCGTGCGCCTGCCGCGGATCGCCAACTTCGACGACTTCGAGCCGCTGGCCGACGAGCCCGGGGTGCGCGTGCGCTTCGTCCGCACGGCGGCGGAGCTGGCGGGGGCGGATCTCCTCGTGCTGCCCGGCACCAAGACGACCGTCGCGGACCTCACGTGGCTCTGGGCGAGCGGCGTCGGGGCGGCCGTGCGCGACGCCGTTGCCGCCGGGCGCGCCGTGCTCGGTGTCTGCGGCGGGTTTCAGATGCTGGGGACGCGCGTCGAAGACCCGCACGGCATGGAAGGCGTCGTCGGATCCGCGGACGGGCTCGGGCTCCTGCCGGTGACGACGAGATTCGCCGGAGCCAAGCGGACGGTGCGCGCGCGGGCTCGCGTGGTCGCGACGCGGGGGCTTCTCGCCTGTGCCGCGGGCCACGAGATCGCCGCATACGAGATCCACGTGGGCCGGACCGACAACGCGGGCGACGCGGCGTTCGCCGTCATCTCGCGCGGCGCAGAATCGGTCGCCGACGTCGATGGCGCGGTGAGCGTCGACGGGGCGGTGACGGGCACGTATCTTCACGGGATCTTCGCGGACGACGGGCTCCGCGGCGCGGTCCTGCGCGCCGTCGCCGCCCGTGTGGGCCGCGTACCGGATCCCCGCTGGGGCAGTCCGCGTCGGGCGAGCGCACGCTACGACCGCCTCGCCGACATCGTGGGCGAGGCCGTGGACATGCCGGCCATCGCGAAGCTGGTCGGGCTGACCTGGCCACGCGCCTGATCGGTTCGTGACGGCGCTCGCCGTCGCTCTGGCGCTCGACCTCCTGTTCGGAGATCCACCCAATCGGTGGCATCCCGTCGCCTGGCTCGGAACGCTGATCGCCGCCGGGCGGCGTCGTTTCGCGCACGGCTCGGTCACGCGGCTGCTGGTCGCGGGCGGCTTCCTGACCGTCGGGATCGCGGTCCTCGCGGCGCTGGCGGGCGCTCTGGTCGCGCAGGTCGCGCTTCATCTTGGCGTCGCCGGGATCGTGCTCGAGGCGCTCGCGCTGTCCTGCTGTCTCTCGCTGCGCGGTCTCTGGCGTGCCGCCGCCGAGATCGCCGCCTGCCTCGAGACGGGCGACTTGCGCGCCGCGCGCACGGTGCTGGCCCTTCACCTCGTGAGCCGCCCGACGGCCGCGCTCGGGGAAGGGGAGGTGGCGGCGGCGACGATCGAGTCAGTCGCCGAGAACCTCACGGACAGCGTCGTGGCGCCGGCGCTGATGTACGTCGCGTTCGGACTTCCGGGCGCCGCCCTCTACCGCGCCGTGAACACCGCGGACGCCATGCTCGGATATCGCGAGGGCGTGCTCGAGCACTTCGGCAAGCTCGCCGCGCGCGCCGACGACGTCCTGAATCTGATCCCCGCGCGCCTCGCCGGCCTTGCGATCGTGACCGCCGCCGCATTGACGCGCAGGTCCGCGGCGCGTGCGTTCCGGATCATGTGGCGGGACCACGCGCGGACCGCGAGTCCGAACGCGGGTTGGACGATGAGCGCCATGGCGGGCGCGCTCGGCGTGCGTCTCGTCAAGCGCGACGCGTACGCGCTCGGCGACGGTGAGCTTCCGAACGCTCGCGACATCCGTGCGAGCCTCACGATGATGATCGTTGCGGTCGGTGTGGCGGGATCCATCCT
>JBGOTH010000143.1:0-6803 GCA_041476345.1 Methylomirabilia bacterium | reverse complement strand
TGGCCCCGGGCACGAGCGGCCACGCCGTCCCGACGGCGCGACTCCACCCGATCGCGATGCTCGCGAAGACGGCGACGTGCACGACGTTGTCGCCCCAGAAATCCAGCACCGCACCCCAGCGAGACTGCAGGAACTTGAGTCGCGCGAGCTCTCCATCGCACCCGTCGAGGATCGAATGCGCCAGGAACAGGAGCGCCCCGGCGAGCTGCCAGCCGCGTGCCGAGGAGAGGAAGAACGGGGCGCTGGCCAGCCCGATCATCGCGCTGACCACGGTCATCGAGTTCGGCGTCACCGTGCTCGCCGCCAACTGTCGTGTGAGCGCCAATGACATCCGACGCTCGAAGTGGCGCGACATGAAGCCTTCCCTCTGCTTGATCAGGTTTCGCAGGAGCCACGCCTCGGTACCGGCCACGTCGCGAGGCGTGTCGATCGGAAAGCGTCCTCCCGCGTGGAGCGTCCACGCGTCCTCTGCGAACGTGCGGCGCAGCTCGACCATCAGGGCCCGCACGCTCGTGCAGCGCACCGCCGCGGCGATCACCACGGCCGGATCCTCGGTCTCGACGACCGCCGTCATCGAAGAGTCGACACAGAGCGTCTCCGCCGCGAGCGGTATCTGGAGGAGAGAGCGAAGCCACGCCGGCTGGGGGACGACGTTCGCCGGCAGCACGACGACCCGCCCCGGCGAACACTGCGGAAGAGCGTCGGTGGCCGTCAGCGCCCGGGCCGCCGTGCCCTCGAGGAGCGCCCGAGCGCCGCCGTCCACGTCCCGCACCAGCACCCGGTCGTATCCGGCCGCGGCCGCGGCCAGCACGATTCTCCTCAGGAGTGGAAGGCCGGCGACGACGTGGGCGGGAGAGATCGCATCCCCTGCGTCACTCGCCGACGAGACGACGACCAGCAGGCCGGCCACCGGAACGTCGAACGTCGTGACCGCGGGCGCGACCTGAGCATCACGATCGCTCACGGTTCGGTCGGGATCGCGATCACCCGCCCGTCTTGCCGGCTGGATTCGCGCGCCAGGCTCTCGAGGACGAGACAGAGCGAAGCCTCCGCGAGATTCGAGTCTCGAGGCATCGAACCCGTCACCTCGCCGAGAAACTGCCGGACGACGGGATCGAACCAGTCGGGATGCACGGAGCCGTTGGACAACGCGGGTGGGCACGACCAGCGTTGCTCACGCCCGCCCTGCCTGAGCACGAGCGCCTCGCCGTCAAGCTCGATGCGGCCGTCGGTCCCGATCAGCTCCGCGGTGTTCTGCCGGCGGTCGGCAGCCCACGTCAGAAAGATCTCCGCCGTAGCGCTCGGGAAGCTCACGTGCACGGTCGCCGTGTCCTCGACGGGCCACGCCGTGTGGCGCCGCGTTTCCAGGCACGCGCTCACCGCGGTCGGGGACTCGCCGATCCACCCTTGGAGCAGATAGAACACGTGCCACCCGTGATCCGTGAGGATACCGCCGCCGGCGAGCGCCGGGTCCAGCCGCCAGTTCCCTTCACGAGCGTCGCGGACTGGAGCGGGCTCCGTCCGAAGCGTGTTCCACACGATCCGCCTGATCCGGCCGACCGCTCCTTCCCGCACCAGCTCCGCGGTGCGTTTGACGATCGGCGCGTGATGCCAATTGTGGACGGTGTGCAGCACGCGGCCCGTCTCTGCGGCGAGCCGGGCCACGGGCGCCAGCTCCACGCGCGACCGGACCAGCGGCTTCTCGCAGAGCACGTGGAGGCCACGCTCGAGCGCCGTAGCGATCAAGCCAGCATGGCTCGAGGGCGGCGTGCAGATGTCGACGAAATCGAGCCGCTCCCGCGCGAGCAGCTCCTCGGCCGAGTCGTACCAGCGCGCTACCGGGAGCAGGACCTCGGCCGCGGGTCGGCGCGCCGCCGCGAGGTCGGTGACCGCCACGATCTCCACATCTGCGCAGCGCACCCAGCCGGGAAGGTGGACCTTGAGCGCGACGTTGCCGAGACCGATGGTCGCTCCGCGCAGCATCCCCTACTGGAGCCCGTATTCTCGAACGACGGCCTCCAGCGCCTCGTCCAGAATCGCGAGCCCGGCGAGGGCCTGGTCCTCGCGAATGATCAACGGCGGGTTGATGCGAATCGTGGGCGCGTAGCTCATGGCGACGAGACCTCGACGCAGACACTCCTGGTAGAGTGCGCGCGTCACGTCCCGGCCGAGCGGTTCCCTCGTCCGCCGATCCTTGACCAGCTCGATGCCGAGCAGGAGTCCCTTGCCTCGTACCTCGCCGACACAGCGATACTTCTCGTGCATCGCCTCGAGGGCGGACAGCATGACCTTGCCGACGCGCTCGGCGTTCCGGACGAGGTCTTCCTTCAGCACGATCTGAAGCGCCGCGAGTCCGGCGGCGGCGGCCAGCGGATTCCCGCCGTAGCTCGACGAGCTCGCGCTGGGATTCGACCAGGGCTTGTGCGCCGTCAACGTGTCGGTCGAGATCACCCCACTGAGCGGAAAACCACCGCCCATGCCCTTGCCGACCGTCATCACGTCGGGCGTGACCCCGTCGAATTCGTGCGCCCACATCGCGCCCGTCCGGCCGAAGCCCGTGATCATCTCGTCGGCGATGAGGAGCGCGTCGTGCTCTTTCGCGATCGCCTGGACCGCGCGCAGAAACCCGGGCGGCGGAATGACGTTGCCCGCCGTGCCCTGGATCGGTTCCACGATGATCGCGGAGATCTCGCCGGCCGTCTGGTAGCGGATCACGTCGCGCAGATACTCCGCGCACGCGATGCCGCACTCGGGATAGCGAAGCTTCAGGGGACAGCGATAGCAATCGGCGTAGGGCGAGAGGTATTGGCCGGGGATAAACGGCCCCAGGTGATGCTTGAACTCGCTGCCCAGGAGCCCGAGCACGCCGCCGGTCTTGCCGTGAAAGCCGCCCCAGAATCCGAGGACCTCGTGCTTGCCGGTCGCGGACTTCGCGAGCCGCAGCGCCGCCTCCACGGCCTCCGCGCCGCCGGAGAAGAGCTGGATGCGGGTCAGGCCCGGCGGGGTGACCGTCGCCAGCAGCTCGAGGAACCGGGCGCGCGTCTCGGTCGTGAAGCTGCCGAACGTCACGCGCTCGATCTGACGCTTGAGCGCCTCGACGTAGTCCGGGTGGCAGTGCCCGACGCTCCCGATCCCGATGCCGGCGATGAAATCGATGTACTCGTTGCCGTCCTCGTCGATGAGCGTGCAGCCTTCGCCACGGGCGATGGCGAGACCCGAATAGAGCGCGAAGGACTGGAGGCCGGGGGCGACGTGGCGCTGCTCTCGCGCGACGATGTCACGCGAGCGTGGTCCCACCTCGCGCCGCGGGGTCACGGCATCACTCCAGTGAAGCGGAACACGAGATGGGCGGCGATGCGCGCGGCCGCCTCGTCACGGTAGAGCGCGAAGCTCGGCCACGCGTTGAGGTCGAGCAGCACCACGCCGGCCGCCGGGGTCACGATCGCGTCGCCGCCATAGACTTCGAGTCCCAGCGCCGTCGCCGCGCGCCGCACGACGCGCGCGAGGGCATCCGGGTCGAGAGGATGCCCGGCGACCCGCTGGTCCTGGTGATAGAACCAGCGGAACCACGGGGGCGCACCGTCGGCGCGGCCGCCGGCGCCGATGCCGTAGAATTTCACGAGGTCTCCGTCGACGTGCGGTTGGATGACCGCGCGGGGAATGCCGCGCACCGCCAGGGCGGCGAGGGTCTCGTGCACGGCGTCGGGAGTCCTCGCGAAGACGACATCGCCGTCCTGCGTATTGTGGACGTCCGCCCGCTTCACCCACGCCGGACACGACGCGACGCCATCGGGGCGGTCGGTCGCCACGACGCGGCTGTCGATGAACGGCACGCCGGCCTCGGCCAACTGGGCGATCATGCGCTCCCGGTACGTATTGAACACGGCGGTCGGGCTGTTCACGTGCGGGACGCCGCTCGTCTCCGCGTCGCGGAGGTGACGGAGAATCTGGGGCTGCTCGCACATCAGGAACACTCCGAGCGGTCGCGCGTCGGATGTGCCGACCGCCTCGTCGGGAGTTTTGAGCACGACTTGAAACCCGCGGGCCTCGAGATGCTTCCCCGTCAGCCGCAGGATTTCGGTATCGTCGCTTTCCCGGCCCGGCGAATGCTCCTGCTCCCGGAATACACCCCAGTACGCGCCGCTCACGGTCTCCTCCTCGCAGGGTTCATCGCTCTTGTCCCACGTGTGCGAGTGCTTCGGCCAGGGCCACATCGGAACCCCGATCGACATCCACCGCCGCCTGAATCGTCTCAGCGTACATTGGTTCGCCCTGCCGCACGAGCCAGCCGAGGAACTCCCGCAGCCGACCGAGCGGCGGCGGCGACGCCGCCCGCGCCCGCTCCGAAAGCATGTACATCCCGGCGGTGACGAGCGTTCCCGACGGCCCTCCCAGCTCCTCCACGCGATTCGCCGCGTCGACGTTCAGCCACAGCGGGTTCTCGTCCGCGACGAGCGGCGTCACCGCAAGCACGCTCACTTCGGGAGGGTGCCGCAACGCCGCGTCCACGAAACGGACGAAGTCCGCCGGCCGGCACCACGCGTCCACCGTCGAGATCAGCGAGCGACCACCCGACAGCCGGTGACTCACCTCGAGGAAACTCTCCAGGGACGACTGGGTCGTGCGGACGATGAAGTCGATCTCGAGCTCCGGGAACCGCGACCGCACCCAATCCACGCAGGCACGCGCCTGCTCGTTCACGATGATGACCGGCGACGTGATGCCGACCGCGAGGAAGTTGCGGATCACCCATTCGATCAGCGGGACGCCGGCGATCGGCACCAGCGCCTTGGGCATCGCGAATCCAGCCTCGCGCAGGCGGAGACCGTCACCGGCCGCGATGATGCCGCCACAGAGGGAGGAGGAGGCGACGGCCGTCACAGGAGCAGATCTCGCAGCTCGTCCAGCGAGCGGATCACGCGGTCGTCCGGGCAACATGGCTCGGGAGACGACATCGCCTCGTCCACGAGCCAGATATGCGTCATGCCGACCGCGCGGGCGCCCCCCATGTCGCGTGACAACGAATCCCCGACGAAGGCAGCGTCGCCCGCGCGCACGCCGAGCCGGTCGAGCGCGTGCCGGAAGATCCGAGGATCGGGCTTCGTGCATCCGACGTCGGTGGAGTCGACGATCGCGCCCAGATAGGGCCGGAGACCGAGGTCGTCACACACCGTCACCAGATTGCCGTAGAAGTTGGAGACCATGCCCAGACGATAGCGCCCCGCGAGCTGCGACAGCAGCGGCGTGTTGTGGCGGGCGCAGGTCATCGCTTGCTCGAAGAACCGCGTCGCGATGCGATCGGCGAGCCGCGCGTCATCGAGGCTCAGCGCGGCGCTGACGCCCTTCACGAGCCGCTGGACGGTTTCGCGAAGCGACAGCGCCGCCGGCACGGCCCCGACGAGGGCGTCGTCGGCGCGATAGAAGAGCGGGGCGAACTCGTCCGGAGTGACGGCGACGCCTTCCGCGCGATAGAGGCGAAAGAGTCGCTCCTGCCACGGAAGCCCCGGAGCATCCAGAGTTCCGCCGAGGTCGAACAGCACAGCTTCGAATCTTCTCACACCGGCGTCCACGTCACGGCGTTCTCCGGAACACCGAGCGAAAGCCGAAGTAGGCGACCGCGTCCTTCATGTTGGAGACGAAGCGCTTCATCGGCGTCATGCCCGGGTCCGTCACGTACTCGAGCGTCAGGCTCACGCGCTCCTCGCCCTCCCCGAGCGGCGTGACCGAGTGCCAGAGCTTGTCCCCGTTGAAGAGCACGAGCGTCCCCGGCTCGGTGGCGAGCGCGAGCTCGCGCGTCGGGCGCGCCGGATCATCCTTGTGGAGCCGGCAGACGAGGCGGCTCGACGAGCGCTCGATCAGGCCGAGGAGCACGGTGAAGCGCACGCCCTTGTAGTACGAGGTGTCGTAGTGAAAGCCGATGTGATCGCCGGGCTCCGTGTAGAAATAGAGGGCGCACGCGTGGGGATCGCCCTCGGGACACGGCTGCGCCGTCCTCCCCGTCACGCGCGCCACGAAGTCGAGGAAGGCCGGAGAGCGGTAGAGCGTGAGGATGGTCGGCGCCTCTGCGCGGAGCGTGTAGTAGCTGACGGAGCCGCCCTTCTTGTGACGTGGGATGTAGTTGCGGTTGATGGCCGGCCGCGTGCGCTCGACCTCCTCCACGATGGGCGCGACCACCGACGGCGGGAACAGCCGCTCGAGGTGGATGAACTCGTTCTGGGCCCAATAGGTCGCGCGCACGGCCTCGAGGTCGAGCGCGGCGAGCGCGCGCGCGATCTCGTCCGCGACGGGAGCGAGGGCGGTCGGCATCGGCTCGCATGGTACACTGTCGGCATCCGTTTTTTCCTCGCGCCGCACTCAAGGAGGCCCTGGTGGGATCCGTTCGAGTCGCGATCATCGGTGTCGGCAACTGCGCCTCAGCGCTCGTGCAAGGTGTGCAGTACTACCGGTCGGCGCCCGACCACGCCTTCATCCCCGGGCTCATGCATCCCCGCGTCGGCGACTATCACGTGGGGGACATCGAGTTCTCCGCGGCGTTCGACATCGACGTCAACAAGGTGGACCGTGACCTCTCGGAGGCGATCTTCGCGCCGCCCAACAACACGGTGAAGTTCTCGGAGGTCCCGGCGCTGGGGGTCACCGTCCGGCGCGGCATGACGCACGATGGGCTGGGTCACTACCTCTCCCAGATGATCACCAAGGCGCCCGGCACGACCGCGGACATCACGGGCACCCTGCGCGAGACGGGCACCCAGGTGGTCGTCAACTTCCTGCCCGTCGGCAGCGAGATGGCGACGAAGTGGTAT
>JBGOTH010000142.1:0-6826 GCA_041476345.1 Methylomirabilia bacterium | reverse complement strand
CGTCGTCCATTCGCTCGAGGCGCGTCGCGATCTGCGCCGGATCGTCGAAGCGCACCGGTCCCGGCCGCGCGGTGATCGCGCGCGCCGCCTCGGGCAGGCTGCGCCCGCCGATGCGCAGGAGCGTGTCGACGTACGCCTTCGGGAAGTAGTGCGCGTGGATGTCGACGATCATTCAGCGCATCACGCTCGTCGGACCGATGACGCGCTTGCCGTTCACCGCTTCCACGTGATGCCGAACCACGCGTGCAGCCCGCGCACGCCGTGCGGCGTCAGCGCGAGCGTGCGCTCGTCGCTCGGGTAACGCACCCAACGGAGATCCAAACAGCGCTTCGCCACTGCCGCACCCAGCGAGCCGGCGAGATGCGCGCGGCGCTCGCTCCAGTCGAGGCACTGGCGCGCGAAGGCGCGTCGCTCCCCGCGCGATTTCTCGACGTCCACGCCCAGGCGCGCCAGGAATCGTGCGCCGGGCGCCGTCAGAACGAAATCGCGGCCGGTCGGCTTCAGGACGTGACGCCGCACCATCGCCTCCGTCACGCTGACTCCGAGGCGGCCCGCGAGGTGGTCGTAACACGTCCGCGCCAGGCGCAGCTCATCGAGCGGCGTCTCGGGCGCCGTCGCACGAGGGCGGGAGGGCGACACCGCCATCAGCGCCTCGACCGCATGGCCGACGCTCGGTGAGGCCAGACGGAAGTAGCGGTGGCGGCTCTGCCGCTCCATCGCGAGCAGGCGCGCGCGCAGGAGCTTCCCAAGATGGCTGCTCGCCGTCTGCGGCGTGATGCCGGCGCCGTAGGCCAGCTCTTTCGCGGTGCGGGCGCGTCCGTCCATCAAGGCGGTGAGCATGCGCGCCCGAGCGGGATCAGCGACGAGCGCCGCGACGCCGGCGAAGTGTACATCCATAGTTCGACGGTAGTCGATCTATTCGTGCTTTACAACCCCGGCCGATCCCCGCATCGTCGGATGCGATGCCCTACGGCTGGGTCGTGGTCGGTGTGTCCACGGCGGTCAACGCGCTCGCGTGGAGCGCGCGGTCCACCTTCGCGCTCTTCTACGTCGCGATCCTCGCGGAGTTCGCCTGGGGGCGCGGGCGGACGGCGCTCGGCTACTCCCTGAGCTGGCTCGGCTTCGTCATCTTCGGGCCGCTGGCGGGTTGGCTTTCGGACCGCTGGGGCACGCGACGTGTCGTCGCGCTCGGCGGCGTGATTCTCGGCCTGGCGTTGGCGCTCACGGGGCAGGTGACGTCGCTCACGCAGTACTACCTCTGCTTCGGCGTCCTGAGCGCCGCGGGCCTCGCGTGCATGGTCGTCCCGTCGACGACGATCGTGCCCCGCTGGTTCGCGCGATCGCGCGGGACGGCGATGGGCGTGCTGAGCACCGGCAACGCGGTGAGCGCCGTGGCCTTTTACCCGCTCAATGCCTGGCTCATCGCGACGCTGGGATGGCGCGCGGCGCTCGTCGCTTTCGGCGGCATCGTCGCCGTGGTCACGGTCGCGCTCACGCTGTTCTATCGCGATCCGCCGGCGCAGGAAGACCGTCCGGCGCAACGTGAGGACTCGGCGGGCGCGGAGTGGACGCTTCGACGCGCGCTTCGCAGCAGCCGGCTGTGGGCCGCGTTCGCCATGACGGCGCTCGGCACGATCGGATTTCAGATCATGGCCACGCACCAGGTGGCGCACGCGGTCGATCGCGGCTTTCAGCAGGCGGCGGTCGTGTGGGTCTTTGCGTTCGGCGCCGGCTGCATGATGGCGGGCAATCTCCTCGGCGGTTGGCTGTCGGATCGGCTCGGCCGGGGCCGCGTGTTCGTGTTCGGCTCGATCGTGGCGATCGCCGGCATCGGCTGTCTCGCCGCCACGCGCGGGCCGCAGGATGTTCTGCTGCTCGTCTTCTACACGGCGTCGGGAATCGGCTTCGGCATGCGCATCGCTCAGCTCTCCGCGATTCCGGCCGACGTCTTTTCGGGGCCGCAGCTCGGCGCGATCCTCGGCGTGGTGCAGGCGGGCGGTGGCATCGGTGGGGCGATCGGTCCCTTCCTCGGCGGCTGGCTCTTCGACGCCACCGGAAGTTATCGCCTGGCGTTCGCCGCCGCCGCCGTGGCGATCGCTGGCGCCGCCGTCGCCGCGTGGCTGGCGTCACGACCGAGCCCCGCGAGGAGTGCTAGGCTGTGATTGAGATGGCGAGAAAACCGACGAAGGCCGCCCCAAAGCTTCGCGGAGCACGGCGGAAGCGTGCTGAGGCTGCGCTGCTCAAGGCGCTTCGGGACTTCGTTCGCAAAGGCGCGGGGCACATCGTCGATCCTGAAACTACAACCTCTGCGCGCCGTCCATCCTTGCGAGCTGCCGATCGAACGTGCCGATAGGCAGGTGTCCCGCCTTGCGAGCGGTTTCAAGAACCAGGCAGTCGGAAAAGTCGAGGCGTGGATTTCGTCGATATTGCCCGAGCGAGGCGGTGACGACCTCGGCGTCCTGAATCGTCAAGTGCTCGTGGTTGAGCAGCATGTCGACAGCCGCGGCGATCGCCGCGGGTGCGAGATCGTAGACGGAGCTGAGCACCCACGTTGTTTCGGCGAGGACAAGGTGGCCGACCCACCCGCCGGACGCCACGAACGACTCCGTAGTTGCCACCTGCCTGGGATCGTCGCGCGTGATCAGGCGGACGAGGACATTCGTGTCAACGGCGCGCATGCCGCTTCCGCGTGTGTCGGCGAATGCCGTCTTTGAGCTGCGCGAGCGTTTTTGCCTTTGGCGCGCGTTTTGGGAAGAGTGCCCGGTGCACGTCTGCTGACGAATAGCGGCCCGCCCGGCGGACGACGATGGTGCCGCCCTCTTCGTCCCATTCCAGGACCGCTCCCGGTCCGATTCCCAGGCGCCGCCGAATTGCAGCGGGGACGGACACCTGACCCTGTGCGGTGAGCTTCGAGTGCGCGATGGGCGACATGTCCTTCAATTACCACGGTAATGAACCGAAATCAAAGTCGTGATTCAGATACACTCGCCCGCACGTAGCCCGCACCTGAAAGGAGCTCCCATGCCCCGCATCAAGCCGATCACCGGCAAAGCCGACGTCCCGGCGCACGGTCACCATGTCGTCGACGCCGTCGTGAAGACGTTCGGCGGCGTGCGCGGGCCGTTCAGCATGCTGCTCCACAGCCCCAAGCTGGCGGAACGCCTGCTACCGCTCGTGCACTTCTTCCGCGACGAGAGCGTCGTCGACGCCAAGCTCCGCTCCGCCGCCATTCTCGCCGCCGTGCGCGAGCGCGAATCGGCGTACGTGTGGGCGGCCCAGGTCGGCGCGGCGCGCCGCAACGGACTCGGCGAGGACGTCATCGATCTTCTCCGCGCGAAGGGCGACGCCGGCACACTCCCCGCCGAGGAGCGCGAGATCGTCACCTACGTGCGGCAGCTCATGCGCACGAACAAAGTGGATCAGAAAGCGTTCGACGCGCTCAAGAGCCGGCACGACGAACAGTGGATGGTCGAGATGACGGCGGCCGCGAACTACTTCGCGTTCCTGTCCGGTGTGGTCAACGCGTTCGAAGTCGCGGCGCCGCCCGACGGCGATAAACTCCCCGCGTAAGGAGGACTCTCATGGCTCAGCCGGCTCTGCCACCGTGGATCCAGACGCTGCAGCAGCGTGACCCGGAGTTCGCGAAGTCGTACCTGGCGCAGCGGGAACGCATCCTGGCCGACGGCGCCATTCCCGCGAAGTACAAGATCCTCATGACCATGATCGTGGACGCGCTGCTGTCGCACCCCGACGGCGTCGCGACGATCGCGGGGCGCGCCCGCGCCGCCGGCGCGTCGGAAGCGGAAGTGCTGGAGGCGGTCGAAGTCGCGTACCTCTTCGGCGGCACGCCGGCCCTGGTGACGGCCGCGAACGCGTTCCGCGCGCCGTAGCGCTTGACGCGGGTGCGCCACCGGACGCATTCTCTGGCCACTCGCGCTGATCGCTGAGTCCGCTCGTACGGGAGGCGTCATGACCCGAACCTCGCGCTGCTCGCTCGCCCTGTCGTTGCTCGTCGCGCTCATCGTGCTCGCCACGCCGCCGCCGGCGACCGCGCAGACCCCGTCGGGACGATGGGTGATGGCGTGGCACGTCACCATCGCCCCGAGCTGGTTCGACCCATCCACCGCGCCGCCGCAGATCACGCCGTTCGGCGTGCTGTACGCGATCCACGACGCGCTGGTCCGCCCGTATCCCGGATACAAGATGGGCCCGAGCCTCGCCGAGTCGTGGAAGGAGAGCCCGGACGGCAAAACGTACGAGTTCAAGCTGCGCGCGGGGCTCAAGTTCCACAACGGCGACCCGCTCACCACGGAGGACGTGAAGTTCAGCTTCGAGCGGTACAAGGGTGCCGCGTCGAAGGTCCTGCACGACGCGGTGCGGGAGGTCGAGATCGTCAGCCCGCTCGTGGTGCGCTTCCACCTCAAGGAGCCGTGGCCGGACTTCATGACGTTCTTCGGCACCACCGCCAGCGCCGCCGGGATCGTCGTGCCCAAGAACTACCTCCTGAAGGTCGGCGACGACGGCTTCCAGAAGCACCCGATCGGCGCGGGCCCGTACAAGTTCGTGAGCCACAAGGCCGGCATCGAAATCGTGCTCGAGGCCAACACCGGGTACTGGCGCCGCGTGCCTGCCGTGAAGACGATCGTGATGAGGAGCGTCCCCGAAGCGACCACGCGCGCGCTCGTGCTGAAGAGCGGCGAGGCCGACATGTCGGTCGTGCTCGACGGGCCGGAAGCGGAAGACATCAAGCGCGACCCGCGGATGCAGCTCGTGGCCTCGAAGCACGCGTCGATCTTCTGGATCGAGTTCACGGAGCAGTGGGATCCGAAGTCGCCGTGGCACGACAAGCGGCTCAGGCTCGCCGTGAACCACGCGCTCAATCGCCAGCAGATCAACGAGGCCGCGTGCCTCGGCTTCTGCCCGCCCGCGGGCGTCATCGTCCCGCGCGTGATGGACTTCGCGCTGCAGGTGGAGCCGCCCGCGTTCGATCTGAAGAAGGCGAAGCAGCTCCTCGCGGAGGCCGGCTATCCGAACGGGCTGGACGCCGGGGAGTTCGCGGCGATTCCCGGATTTCCGACGGTGGCCGAGTCGGTGGTGAACTACCTGAACGCGGCGGGCGTCCGCGTGCGGCTGCGCCAGATGGAGCGCGCGACGTTCTACGCGACCTGGAAGGAAAAGAAGCTGCGCGGCTTGTTCATGACGGCGGTGGGCAATTCGGGCAACGCGGCGAGCCGCGTGGAGTCGTTCATCCAGTCGAAGGGCGCCTACGCCTACGGCGGCTATCCCGACATCGACGACCTGTTCCTGCAGCAGGCGCGCGAGCGCGACGTGAAGAAGCGCGAGGCGATTCTCTTCAAGATCCAGCAGCTCACGATCGACCGCGTGATGTTCGCGCCGATCATGGACCTGCGCGCCCTCATCGGCATCGGCCCGCGGATCGCGAAGCACACCATCACGGACGTCTGGATGAGCCCGTGGCCCTCCTACGAGGACGTGGAGCTCAAGAACTAGACGCGGGAGGCTCCGCGCATCGGTCGCACCGGCGCGTCTTCGGGAGCATCCGCAGGCGCGGCGGTGCGATCCGCTTCCCGCACACGATGCAGTCGCGCTTCTCGACGGTGTGCTTCTCGGTCGGCGCATAACGCGGCACCGCGATGTGGCAGGTCATGGTGGGAATCGTACCGCGAATTGCCTTCCGAAGGGAGAGAGACATGGCGCTTCAGGTACGGCGGGTGATCACGGGCCACGATGCGAACGGCACAGCGATCGTCAAGATCGACGAGGTCGCCAAGCACCTCTTCCAGGGCCGGTTGGGCGCGACGGTCTGCAACGTGTGGACCACGGACGTCTCGCCCGCCAACAACGACGGGAACGCGGACGAAGGCTTGCGCAAGGTCGGCACCACGCTGAAGCACGGCACGATCTTCCGCATCCTCGAGTTCGCGCCCGGCCTCGCGGCGCGCAACCACCGGACGGATTCGATCGACTACATCGTCGTCATGTCCGGCGAGATCGACATGGAGCTGGACGACACGGTCGTCCACATCAAAGCCGGCGACGTCATGGTGCAGCGGGGCACGATCCACAACTGGGTCAATCGCGGGACGGCGCCCTGCGTGCTCGCGGTCGTCCTCATCGACGCGAAGTCGGTCGAGGCTGGTGGCAAGGTCTTGCCCGCCGCGGGCTAAGGGTCCGCGGTGATCCTGCGCGTCGCCCTCGTCGTGCTGGCCCTCCTTGGGCTCGCGGGCGCGGCCGACGCGCAGACGCTCGATTTCGTCACCTTCGACAATATTCACTACCTCCGCTGGGCGGAGGAGCCCGGCCGCGCCCTCACGCGCGACGACCTCGGCATCGAGTTCGCGACCGTCGAATGCGCGTTCTACGACGACCGGAACGCGTGCCCCTTCGGTCTCGACGCGGCGGCGTCGTACATGCCCGCCGGCACGCGCATGTACGCCGTCCGTGGCTACCGGACGGATTTTCGGCTCGCCGCGGTGGTGAACGACCGCGTCTTTCTCTACCAGGCGTGGCGCAACGCGAAGGCGAAGACGGGCGGCGCGCTGTTCGACATCGCCGGCAAGGTGCGGGCGATCGACGTGCAGCGCGGCGAGCCGACGCCCGCGGCGCCGGGGACGCCGGTACGCGTCACGTCGTCAGGGGACGTCGAAGCGCTCGTCGCGATGATCGTCCGGGGCGAGATGCGCCCGCCCAGCGCGCACGCCTTCGGCGAGCCGCGTTACTGGCTCACGTTCTGGCTCGCCGACGGCACCACGCTCGGCCGCCCATATTTCGCGGAGACGAACGAAGTGTTGGGCGGCCTCGTCGT
>JBGOTH010000141.1:0-6831 GCA_041476345.1 Methylomirabilia bacterium | reverse complement strand
GGCCATCTCGAATGGATCATGCGATGGGTGAGCGCCCGGACGTGGCCGCACGCGAGCGCGGTCGTGGCGAACAGTCGAGGCTTGGAAGCGCTTGCTTCTGCGATCGCCGGGCCGCTCGGCGTGACCATCCGCGTCGTGCCGAACGGGGTCGACACGGAATTCTTCCGCCCGCGTGAGGCGCGGCGCGCGGACACGACCGGCCCGATCCGCTTCGTGTTCGTGGGACGCCTCGTACGACAGAAGGGGTTGCGCGAGCTGCTCGAGGCGCTGCGTCGAAACCGTGCGCGATTCGAAGGGCGCGCGGTCTTCGAAATTATCGGCGACGGAGAAGAGGCGAACCAGATCACCGGGGAGATCGCGCGGGAGCGACTGCACGATCTGGTGGTGCTTCGATCGTGGCTGCCGCGTGAAGCCGTGGTGCAGCGCCTCCAGGCGGCTGACGTGTTCGTGATCCCCTCGCTCAACGAGGGCATGCCGAACGCGTTGCTCGAGGCCATGGCGTGCGGTCTGCCCGCGATCGCGACGGCGGTCGCGGGCAACGTCGAGCTGATCCAGGACCGCGTGAACGGGTTTCTCGTCCCGCCCCGAGATGTGGCGGCGTTGGGTGCGGCGCTCGTGGAGGCCGTGGACCTCGGCCCGGACAGGCTCGCGACGATGGGAACGGCGAGCCGACGCAAGGCGCTCGAATTCTCCTGGCATCGTTCCGCGACGGCCTATCAAGAGTTTCTCACGGCGATCGAAGGCGTCGCGCCGGCGGGCCGACGCTCGAGGATCCTGCTGATCTGCCACGAGTATCCGCCGATCGGCGGCGGCGCGGCGACCGTGGCGGCGGGTCTCGCGCGCCAGCTGGCGAAGGATCACGACGTCACCGTCATCACGTCGAGCTACGCCGAGCTTCCGCGGGTGGAGCGTGAGGGACGGCTGATCGTGCGACGGGTCAAGGCGATGCGCCGCGCGATGTATGGCGCGTCGCCGTTCGAAATGGTCGGGTTCAGCGTCTCAGCGATCGCGGCCGGCGCGCGTCTGTGCCGATCGCAGCGGTTCGACGGGTGCATCGCCATTCAAGGGATTCCCGCCGCGTGGGTGGCGTTGCCGCTCGCGTCCATGTTTCGGTTCCGCTACGTCATCGGGCTCGTCGGGGCGGATGTCCCCGGCTTCCTGCCCGAGCGCTTCGATCGGCCCCACCGCGCGATCGGATGGTTGACACGATGGACCTGGCGCCGGGCGGCCGCCGTCGTGGCGAACAGCGCGAGCCTTCGGACGCTGGCGGAGCGCACCGCTCGTCCGTTGGGCATTACGGTCGACATGGTGCTCTACGGCGCCGACACCGACGTCCATCGCCTGCCGGCCACGCCGCGTCGCGAAGACGTCGTCCGCTTTCTCTTCGTGGGTCGGCTCTCCACGCAGAAAGGCATCAGCTATCTCGTGGACGCGATCGGGCTGGCCCACGAGGCGCTGCAGGGCCGCGCCAGCGTCGTCGTGGTGGGGGACGGTGAGGACTACGGCAGGCTCGTGGAGCGCGTGCGCGCCGGCGGTCTCGACGACGTCGTCACGTTCCGGGGATGGCTCTCCCGGGAGGATCTCGCGGTGTGCTATGGCGAAGCCTCGGTCTTCGTCCTGTCGTCGCTCGACGAAGGGCGGTCGCAGGCGGCGCTGGAGGCGATGGCGTGCGGGCTTGCGATGATCGCCACGGACATCGAGGGCAACGCCGGGATGGTCGACGAAGGCGTCAGTGGGTACATCGTCCCGCCGCGCGATGCCGCGGCCCTTGCCAAAGCCCTGGTGACGATGACCGAGATGGGGCCCCGGAAGCTGGCGGCGATGCGCGCGGCCAGCCGCGTCCGCGTCGCGCAGTTCTCGTGGGGCGCCGCCGCCGACCGCTACGTGCGGTATTTCGAGGGGGCCGCGCGATGACGTTCTATCGCGGCCGCCGCGTGCTCGTGCTCGGCGGCACCGGATTCCTCGGCACGAACTTGAGCCGGCGACTCGTGGAGGCCGGGGCGCGGGTCACGGCGACGACGACGCGTCACCGCGTGGACGCCGCCGCGGGCGTGCGGCTCGTCACCTGGGAATCGTCGGACGCCGAAGCGTTGCGTGAGCTCGTGCGGGACGTCGACGTGGTGTTCTCGGTGTTCGGGCGCTCGGGCGCGGTGCGCAGCGTCGAGGAGCCCTGGGGCGATCTCCTCGCGAACTGCGGAGGCCAGCTCGCCGTGCTGGAGGCCGTGCGGCGCGAGGGGGCCCGCGCCAAGATCGTGTTCGCGGGCTCGCGGCTTCAGTTCGGGCGCGTCGGCGAGCTGCCGGTCGGCGAGTCGCATCCGATGGAGCCGCTCGACGTGTACGGCATTCACAAGCTCGCCGGGGAGCACTACCATCGCGTCTATCACCGCGTGCACGGCCTGCGCACCACGGTGTTCCGGATCACCAATCCCTACGGCCCCGGGCAGCCCGCCGATCGCCGCGCCTACGGCTTCGTCAACGCCATGGTCCACCGCGCGGTCGCCGGCGAGGCGCTGATGGTCTTCGGCGACGGTCGCCAGCTCCGTGACGTGATCTACATCGACGACGTGATCGAGGCGTTTCTCGCCGCCGGCGCCACGACCGCCACCGACGGTGAGGCCTACAACGTCGGCTGCGGGGAGGGCATGCCGTTGCTCGAGATCGCCGAGACGATCGTGTGCCTGGCCGGGCGCGGTCGGATCGAGCTGGCCCCGTGGCCGCCGGTCGCGGAAGCGGTGGAGACCGGTGATTTCGTCGCCGACGTGTCGAAGCTCGGCAAGGCGATCGACTGGCGGCCTCGCGTGTCGACAGGCGACGGGCTCGCCCGCACCGTCGCGGCGTATCGCGGAGCGCGCGCGTGATCGCCTACGTCTCGTACGACGGCGCGCTGGAGCCGCTCGGGCGCTCGCAGGTCGTGCCGTACGTGATCGGCATGGCGCGCGCTGGGCTGTCGCTCACGCTCGTCAGCTTCGAGAAGCCGCGTGACTATGGACGGGCGGGCACGCCCACCGCTGCGGCGCGCGCCCTCGCCGCGGAGCTCGGCGACGCCGGCGTGCGGTGGCTTCCGCGGCGCTACCACAAGCGGCCGACGCTCCCCGCAACGCTGTGGGACGTGACGACCGGCGTGGCGACGCTGCTGCGCCTGCGCGCGGCGGGCGGGCTCAGCGTGGTGCACGCGCGCGGCTACGTCGCGGGGCTGATGGCATGGCTTCTCAAGAAGACGACGGGAACCGCGTTCGTGTTCGACATGCGGGGCTTCTGGCCGGAAGAGCGCGTCGACGGCGGGACGTGGTCGCCCGCCAGCCGCATCTATCGCGTGGTGAAGTCGCTCGAAGGGCGCTTTCTCCGTGACGCCGATCACATCGTCGTGCTGACGGACTGCGCGCGGGACACGCTGCATCGCCGTGGCGTGCGCCGACCGGTGACCGTGGTGCCGACCTGCGTCGACCTCGCGCGCTTCCAGCCGGTCGCGGCACGTGTCGCCGGTCTCACCTTCGTCTACACGGGATCGCTCGGAACGTTTTACGCGCTGGACGCCATGCTCGCGTTCCTCGGCCGCGCCCGGGCGCGCGCGCCTCGCGCTCGCCTTCGCCTCGTGACGCGGGAGAGCGCGGCCATGGTCGACGCCGCGATCGTGGCGGCCGGTCTCGAGCGTGATGCCGTCTCGATCGAAGCCGCGGAGCACCGGAAGGTTCCCGGCGTGCTCGGCTCGGCGTCCGTCGGTCTCGCGTTCTACCGGCCGGGGGTGTCGCACGGCGGGCGGTGTCCGACGAAGGCCGGGGAGTATCTCGCGTGCGGGTTGCCCATCGTGGTGACGAGCGGCGTGGGCGACATGGATCGACTGGTGACCGAGCACCGCGTCGGCGTGGTCGTGGACGGGCTCACCGAGGGCGCCTACGAGCGCGCGCTCGACGAGCTGGAGAAGCTGGTGCTGGAGCCGGAGCTGTCGGCCCGGTGTCGCGCGCTGGCGGAGTCGCACTTTTCGCTGCGCGGCGGCGTCGACCGGTTCGTCGCGCTCCATCGTTCGCTCGGAGAACGCGCGGCGTGACGACGCTGTTGCCCGTGTGGCGCCGTCTCGGCGATCGGCTCGTGTGCCCGCGCTGCCGCACGGCGCTCGAGGCCGGCGACGATCTGTCGCTCGCGTGCCCGTCACCGGCGTGCGACCTCGACCGCTTCCCGGTCGTGTCGGGGATGCCGGTGTTGCTCGATCCCGAGGTCACACGGCTGGTGCCGCCGGCGGCCGTACCGGCGGTGGGTGAGAAGGGGATCGTCCGGCGCATGAAGCGATTCGTCCTCCCCGCCTACGTTGCGTTGACGACGTGGAGCATCAACTTTCCGCAGGAGCGACACGCGGTCATCGTCGCGGACCGGGCGAGCCGCGAGCCGGCGCCGCGTCTGGTGCTCGTCGTCGGCGCGGGTTTCGGCAACCCCGTCGTGGAGCGGCTCCGCGCGCTGCCCGATACGGACGCGATCTCGTTCGACCTGCGCGGCGCCGAGGGCGTCGACCTCGTCGCCGACGGGCACGCGATGCCGTTCGCGGACGACTCCGTCGACGTCGTCGTCATCCAGGCGGTGCTGGAGCACGTGATGGACGCCACGCGCGTGGTGGCGGAGATCGGGCGCGTGCTGCGTCCCGGCGGTCTCGTCTACTCGGACACGCCGTTCCTGCAGCCGTACCACGCCGACCCGACCGATTGGCAGCGCTTCACCCTGCCCGGTCACCGGCTGCTCTTCCGCGACTTCGCCGAGATCGAGTCGGGCACGACGGGCGGACCGTTCATGGCGGCGCTGTGGACGTTCCACGAGGCGCTCCGTGCGCTGCTCGAGCCGTGGCCCCGCCTGTCGACGGTGACGCGATTCGCATTTCGCGTGTCGTTCTCGTGGCTGAAGTATCTGGACCGCGTCGCGATTCGCCGGCGTTCCGGCGCCATCGCGGCCTCCGGCACGTACTTTTTCGGCGCGCGCCGCGTGCGCCCGCTGCTGGCGCGCGACGTGCTGGACCCGCGCCGCTGGGCCCGCGAGCGGCTGGACGCCTGACGATGCCGAAGCCGCTCGTCTCGATCTGCGTGCCGACGAAGAACCGCGCGGTGTATCTGCGCGACAGCCTCCGCACGATCCGCGCCCAGGACTACGAGCATCTCGAGATCCTCATCAGCGACAACTGCTCGGACGACGAGACGGCCGAGATCTGCCGCACGGCGGCGTCCGAAGATTCGCGGATCCGGTACGTCCGGCAGGCGCGCCCGCTCGGACTCTACGCCAACCACAACTTTTGCATCGACGCGAGCCGCGGCGATCTGTTCTGCTTCTTCCACGACGACGACGACCGGGAGCCGTCGATCGTACGCGAGTACGTCGAGTTCCTCGCCGCGCATCCCGAGGTGGGCGTGGTCTCGTCGGACTGGGACTTGATCGACGACACGGGGCGGTGGATCGGCGCGCGCGATCACCACGTCGCCCCGGTGGCGCCGGGCGTCGACTACATCGAGCGGACGTTCCGCGCGGGGCGCTCGTCGGTCGGCTGCCCGGGCGCGATGATCCGGCGCTCGGCGCTCGGCGACGTCCGGTTCGACGAGGCGGGCCCGATCGGCTTCGGCGATTTCGTCGTGTGGTTCCGGGTCGCGGAGCAGCACGCGATCGGCCACATCAACCGGCGGCTCTGGAAGTACCGCATCCACCGCAAGTCGTTGAGCCGGCGCACGATCGAATCGCTCTCCCACGACTACGAGACGAATCTCGGCGGCTACCTGGACGGCTACCTCGTACGATGGCCGGGCCACGCCGACCGCGTCCGGCGCTGGCGCTCGCTCATCGGCCGGCTGCTCTTCTGGGCGCTCCTCTACGAGATCGCGCTCCACTACCGGCGCCGGGGATGGATGACGGAGTCGGGCACCCTGCCGCAGACGCTCTTCGAGCACTCCGACGAGCAGCTGACGGACGAGGAGCTCGCGCGCGCGCGCGCGCGGGCGCGCCGTTTCGCCGTCGGCCCGGCCCGGTGGACGGCCATGATGGGCGTGCGCGCGATGGGCGCCACGGGCCTCACGTGGCCGCTGGCCTTCATGACCGGCCATGTCGGGACGCTGCGCCGGGTGCTGGGGCTGCGATGAATGTCGCCGTTCGCGCCACGAATCGACGGACAATGGACGATCGCCGAGCTACGACAGCGGATCGGATGGTGAGAGCGTGATGACGCTGGACGACAAGACGATTCTGGTGACGGGCGGCACCGGCTCCTTCGGGCGCAAGCTCGTCGAGACCATCCTCGCGCGCTGGCGCCCGCGGCGGCTCATCGTGTTCAGCCGCGACGAGCTGAAGCAGTCCGAGATGCGCCGGGACTTTCCCAGCGAGGCGCTGCGATTCTTCCTCGGGGACGTACGGGACGTGGACCGTCTGCGCCGGGCGATGCACGGCGTCGACTTCGTCGTGCACGCCGCCGCGCTCAAGCAGGTGCCCGCCTGCGAGTACAACCCGTTCGAGGCGGTGAAGACCAACGTGCTGGGCGGGGCCAACGTGATCGACGCCGCCATCGACGTCGGCGTGAAGAAGGTCGTCGCCATCAGCACGGACAAGGCGGTCAACCCGATCAACCTCTACGGCGCCACGAAGCTGTGCGCGGAAAAGCTCTTCGTGCAGGGCAACGCGTACGCGGGCGCGGACGGCTGCCAGTTCAGCTGCGCCCGCTACGGCAACGTGGTCGGGAGCCGGGGGAGCGTGATCCCGCTGTTCGTCGAGCAGCGTGCCAACGGCGTGATCACCGTGACCGACGAGCGGATGACGCGGTTCTGGATCACGATGACCCAGGGCGTCGACTTCGTGCTGCGGTGCCTCGACCTG
>JBGOTH010000140.1:0-6853 GCA_041476345.1 Methylomirabilia bacterium | reverse complement strand
CCGAGCCGCTCTATGCGACCTACGTCGCGACCGCACCGGCGTGGGGGCTCTCGGCCGCCGACGATCAGTCGTGGGGCGGCATCCTCATGTGGTCCGTGGGCTCGGCGATCGACATGGCGGCCGTGCTTCTCGTCGTCTGGAAAGTACTGGCGTCACCGGCGTTTCTTGACCGGTCCGTGCCCGTGGGCGACAATCGACCGGTTTGACGATGTCCGATCCGCTGATTCACATCGAAGGACTCCGGAAGGCCTACGGGACCACCCTCGTGCTCGACGGGCTCGACCTCGTCGTGCGCGGGGGAGAAGCCGTTGGACTGCTCGGTCCGAACGGGGCCGGCAAGACCACGCTGCTGAAAATCCTGGCGACGATCGCGCGGCCGACGCGGGGCGCCGCCCGCGTGGCGGGATACGACTGTGCGCGCGAGGCGGAGCGTGTGCGCGGCGCGGTGGGCGTGGTCGCCCACGGCGCGCACGTCTACGACGACCTGACCGCGCTCGAGAATCTGACCTTCTGGACGCGCTTCGCCTCGATGGGCACTAGTACCGACACGCTTCTCGCCGCGCTATCCGAGCTTGACCTCGAGGAGTGCGCCGACGTCCGCGTCCGCACCTTCTCCGCCGGGATGAAGCGCCGCCTGTCGCTCGCGCGCCTGTGGCTCCAGCAGCCGCGCGTCCTGCTGCTCGACGAGCCGTTCTCCGGCCTCGACCAGCGCGCGCGGAAATGGCTCGAGCAATATCTGCAGGCCTTCGCGACGGGCGGCGGCGCGATCCTGATGGCGACGCATGCGTTCGGCCGCGAGCTGGACGTCGTCGGCCGGATCGTCATCCTGGCGAACGGCCGGATCGTCCTCGACGCACCGCGCGGCACCCTCCACGGTGACGAGATCCATCGCCTCTACGCACTCCACACGGAGGACACCTCGTGAGCTTCGCGCGGCGGACATGGGCCATCGTGTGGAAGGACGTGCTCGTCGAGCGCCGCTCGAAGGAGACGGTCAACGCCGTGCTGTTCTTCTCGGTCCTCCTCCTCTTCATCTTCGAGTTCACGCTCGGCGCGGACCGCGAGCGCTTGGCCGCGGTGCTGCCGGGGCTGCTCTGGCTCGGCGTGCTCCTGGCGGGCCTCCTCGGCCTCGGTCGCACCTTCGTCCTCGAGCGGGAGAACGACTGCTGGGAGGCGTTGCTCCTGACACCGGGCGACAAGGGCGCCGTCTACGTCGGCAAGCTCTGCGGCAACCTTCTGCTGATGGCGCTGGTTGAAGTGGTGATGGTGACGCTCTTCGCTCTGTTCATGAACGTCGAGATCGGCCGGGCGATGCCCGGTCTCTTGCTCGTGCTGGCCCTCGGAACGCTCGGCATCGCCGCCATCGGCACCCTCTTCGGCGCAATGACGGCCCACGTGCGGGCCCGCGAGCTGCTCTTTCCGGTCCTGCTCCTCCCCGTGCTGGTGCCGGTGTTGCTCGCGACCGTGAAGGCGACCGAAGCCCTGCTCCTCGGCGAGCCGCTCGCCGCCGTGTCCCACTGGCTGAAACTGCTCGGCGCGGCCGACGTCATCTACGTCGTGACCGGTCTCCTGGTCTTCGACGTCGTGCTCGAAGGATGACGCGCTGGCTCGGAGTCCTGGCGGTCGTAAGCCTGCTCGCCGGCCTGGTTATGGCGTTCGGCGTGGCGCCGCGCGAGGAGATCCAGGGCAACGTCCAGCGGATCATGTACGTGCACGTACCGGCCGTGTGGGTCGCCTACCTCTCGTTCATCACCGTCTTCGTGGCGTCGATCGCATATCTGTGGACGCGCGCGGTGGATGCCGATCGTCTCGCGCACGCGGCGGCCGAAGTCGGCGTGGTCTTCCTCGGGGTGAACATCGCCACCGGCGCGATCTGGGGCAAGCCGACGTGGGGCACGTGGTGGACGTGGGACGCGCGCCTCACGAGCGTGTCGGTGATCTTCGTCATCTTCGTGGGCTACCTGCTCGTGCGCCAGATGACGGACGATCACGAGCGCGGCGCCCGCTTCGCCGCGGTGGTGGGCCTCGTCGGTGCGCTCAACATCCCGCTCGTGCACTTCTCCGTGTACTGGTGGCGCACGCTGCACCAGCCGCCGACCTTCATAAAACCGGGGCCGAGCGCGGCGTCGGCGTCCATCGGCTGGGCGCTCTTCGTGAACTTCGTGGCGCTCCTCGTGCTCTGTGCCTACTTCGTGACGAAGCGCGTGAGCCTGCTCCGCGCGGAAGCGGACGCGGCGGCGTGATGCCGGACCACTGGGGGTTCGTCGCCGCCGCGTACGCCGTCGCCGCGCTCGCGCTCGGCGGCTACTGGCGGCGGCTCGTCCGGCTCGCGCGCGATCTGGAGGCGCCGCGTCTGCGCGCGGTCGGATCACGCCGCAGGGCGGCACCACGCCCATGAGAGGGCCGCTCAAGCCGAAGTTCGTCGTAGGCATCGCGGTCGTCGCCGTGGCGCTCGCCTATCTGATCTACGCGGGCGTCACCCAGTCGGCCGTCTACTTCGTGACGCCGTCCGAGTTGCAGGCGGCGCCGAAGCCGGGCAAGGTCTATCGACTCGGGGGCATGGTCGAGAAGGGCAGCGTGAGCTGGAAGCCCGCGAGCCTCGACCTGAGCTTCACGCTCGGGGACGGCCAGGGGCGCGTGCAGGTTCGTCACCACGGCGCGCCGCCCGACCTTTTCGGTGAGGGACGCGGCGCCGTCGCCGAAGGTCGATGGACAGGGGACGGCTATTTCCAGGCCACGCAGATCCTCGCCAAACACTCCGAGGAGTACAAGGCGCCGCACGACGGTGCGCGCCCGAGCTACCAGGACATGATGAAGTCGCTTCGAGGCGGACAATGATCCCCGAGCTCGGCTACGGCGCCCTGATCGTCGGCATGCTGCTCGCCGTCTACGGCGCAATCGCCGCCGTCGCGAGCGCCCGCACCGGGCGCGTCGCCCTCCTCGAGTCCGCACAGCACGCGGCGCTCGGCGTGTTCGGCATCGTCACCGCCGCGCTGCTGCTCCTGGTCTACGCGTTCCTCACGTTCGACTTCTCCCTTCGGTACGTCGCGAGCAACACGACCCTCACGACGCCGTTCTACTACCGGATCACCGCGGTGTGGGGCGCGCTCGAGGGCTCGATCATCCTCTGGTCGTGGATGCTGGCGCTCTACACGCTCATCGTCATCCTTCGTCATCGCCACAACGCGCGCGATCTCTATCCGTGGGTGCTCGCGGTCATGCTCGGCGTGCTCGCGTTCTTCCTGCTCGTGATGACGGTGCCGGCACCCCCCTTCGAACGTCTCACGCCCATTCCCGCCGACGGCCGCGGCCTCAACCCCCTGCTCCAGGACAGCGGGATGATCACGCATCCGATCGCGCTCTACCTCGGCTTCACCGGCTTCACGGTCCCCTTCGCGTTCGCGATCGCCGCGCTCGCCACCGGGCACGTGAGCGACCGCTGGATCACGATGACGCGGCGGTGGACGATCATCGCGTGGTACTTCCTCTCGCTCGGCCTCCTCATCGGCGGCTGGTGGAGCTATCACGTGCTCGGCTGGGGCGGCTACTGGGCGTGGGACCCGGTGGAGAACGCGGCCTTCATGCCGTGGCTCACCGGCACCGCCTTCCTCCACTCGGTCATGGTCCAGGAGCGCCGGCGCATGCTGAAGCTCTGGAACATCGGCCTCGTGATCATGACGTTCTCCCTGACGCTCTTCGGCACGTTCCTCACCCGCTCCGGCGTGATCGCCTCCGTGCACGCGTTCACCCAGGGGTCGATCGGCGCCTTCTTCTTCACCTTCCTCTCGCTCGTGGTGCTGTGCTCGCTCGGCCTCCTCGCGTGGCGGTGGGACGCGCTCGCCGCCGAAGGCGAGCTCGATTCGGTCGTCTCGCGCGAGTCGGCGTTCCTGCTCAACAACGTGATGCTCGTCGCGGCGGCGTTCACGGTCTTCTTCGGGACGGTCTTTCCGCTCCTCTCGGAGGCGGTGCGCGGCACGAAGGTCAGCGTGGGGGCGCCGTTCTTCAACCAGGTCAACGTGCCGCTCTTCCTCGGGCTGATCTTCCTGATGGGCGTCGGCCCGCTCATCGCCTGGCGCCGCGCCTCGCTCGAGAACCTGCGCCGCAACTTCCTGTGGCCGGTGGTCATCGGCAGCGTGGCCGCCGCCGTCTTCTTCGCGCTGGGCGTGCGCTCCGCCCTCGCCGCCCTGACGCTTTCGCTCACGGTCTTCGTCGCCTCGACGATCGCCCTGGACTACATCCGGGCGACGCGCGCGCGCCGGCGGATGGGCGAGGGGCTCCTCCCCGCGATGGGCGGGCTCCTCGGCCGTCACAATCGCCGCTACGGCGGCTTCGCGATCCACCTCGGCATCCTCGTCGTGGCCGTCGGCATCACCGGCTCGCACGCCTGGTCGGTGCAGCGGGAGATGACGGTGAAGCGCGGTGAATCGGTCGAGCTCGCCGGCTACACATTTCGCTTCGACGGGCTCGCCGCCCGCGAGAACGGCAACCACTTCCTCGTGGAGAGCTCCTTCAACGTCTCGAACGGGCATGCGACCTCGCGGACGCTGCATCCCGCGAAGAAGTTCTATCCGAACGAACAGTCGCCCATCGCGCACGTCGACTACCACCTCGGCTTGATCGACGATCTCTACGTCGTCCTCGGAGACTTCGCCCGCGACGGCACGCAGGCGACCGTGAAGATCCAGGTGAACCGGATGGTGTCGTGGATTTGGATCGGCGGTCTCGTCCTGACGCTCGGCGCCGCCCTGGCGATCCTCCCGGAGCGGAAGAAGCCGGCGTGAGGCGGCCCCTGCGCTGGCTGATCCCGGCGGCGGCGCTCCCCGTCCTCGGGCTCCTCGCTTACGGCTTCCGCGTGAACCCGCACGACATTCCCACCCCGCTCATCGATCGTCCCGCGGCGCTCTTCGCCCTCGCGAGCTACGACGGTCCGCCGATGAATCTCGAGGCCCACCGCGGCCACGTCGTCGTCCTGAACTTCTGGGCGTCGTGGTGTCATCCCGCCTGCTACGAGGAAGCGCCGGTGCTCGAGCGCAACTGGCAGGCTTACCGCGATCGCGGCGTCGTCGTGCTCGGCGTCGACATCCAGGACAAGCCGGAGGCGGGCAGGCAGTTCATCAATACCTTCGGGCTCACCTTCCCGAACGCGCTCGATCCCGTCGGGAAGGTCTCCGTCGACTACGGCGTGTATGGCGTGCCGGAGACGTTCTTCATCGACGGCAAGGGCCGCGTGCGCGCCAAGCACGTGGGCGCCGTGACCGACGCCGCGTTCCGCCGTGAGGTGGAACAGTTGCTCGCCGAGCGCTGATGACGCGGCCCGCCCGCGTCCTCATCCTGGTCGTGCTCGTGCTGGCCGCACCCGCACTCGCACAGCTTCCAGCCACGAACGTCGACGACACGCAGCTTTACGAGGTCGCCTCGTACCTCCGGTGCGTGGTGTGCCAGAACCTGTCCGTCGCGGACTCGCCCTCGGAGATGGCCCTCCAGATGCGCGGGATCGTGCGCGAGCACCTGGCCGCGGGCGAGAGCCCCGAGCAGGTCATCCAGTACTTCGTCGACAAGTACGGCGAGTGGATTCTGCTGTCGCCGCGTCGCCACGGGTTCAACTGGCTCGTGTGGCTGGCGCCCGCCGCCGCGGTCGCGGTCGGCCTGACTATCTTCGTCGTGGTCGTCCGCCGGTGGACGCGCCGGCGCGCGCATGCGACCGCGACGCCCGTGCCGATCGATCCCGCGATGCGTGAGCGGATCCGTCGCGAGATGGACATGGAGAGTGACCGGTGATCGGCATCGTCGTAGCCGCGGCGGCGCTGGCCGTGCCTCTCGCCGTCTTCGTCGGGTGGCCGTTCGTCCGTCGTCGCGGCGTGCCGATCCTGCTGGCGCTGCCTCCCGACCCGCGCGAGCCGTTCCTCGAGCGCAAGGCGTCCGCCCTCCGCGCCCTGCGTGAGATCGACTTCGAGCACGAGGCCGGCCACGTCTCCGACGACGACTACGGCGAGCTCCGGGCGCGCTACGAAAGCGAAACGGCGACCGTGCTCTCGGAGCTCGACCGGCTTGGCCTCGCCGCCGCGCCGACACCGCCGGCCGCGCGCGCGTCCGAAGCGTCCGCGCGCGGCGCGGCGTGGCGTCACCCGCTGGCGTTGGCGAGCGCCGCCATGGCGCTCGTCGCCTTCGGCGTCACCCTCGGCGTCGGTATCGTGCGCTACAGCGAGCCGGACCGAATGGCGGGCGCACCGATGCCGGGCTCGAGCCCCCTCGCATCACTCGAGCCGCCGGCAGCGGCTGGAGGGGGAAGCGGCCGCACGATCCCGCCGGAAGTGCTCCGCGGAATGCTCCAGGCGGCGCGGCAGAGTCTCTTCGCCGGGCGGCCCCAGGAAGCATCCGCCGCGTACCAGGCCGTGCTCAAGCGCGATCCCCAGAACGTCGACGCGCTCTCGCATCTCGGCCTGCTCCTCGTGATGAGCGCGGACGGCGCCGAGCGTGGGAGCGAGCTGGTCGATCACGGGCTTCGACTCTTCGACCGCGCGCTCGCGATCGATGCCACGTACGGGCCCGCGCTGTTCTACCGCGGCCAGGTGCTCTACGAGGTGAAACACGACGCCGCCGGGGCGATCGCATCGTGGGAGAAGTTCGTCGCGGTGGCGCCACCCGGCGAAGACCGCGACCGCGTGGTGAAGATGATCGCGGACGCCAAGGCGGCGCTCCCGAAGCGCTGACGGAGCCCGCTACGGGCGCCGGGTCAACGAGTACGTGCGCTGGAGCGTCATCGGAATCTCGAGGTAGGCCTTGCCCCGGTAGACCGCGAGCGGCGCGGCCCAGCTCAACCGCACGTCGAGCATGTTGTCCGCGATGTCGATGG
>JBGOTH010000139.1:0-6856 GCA_041476345.1 Methylomirabilia bacterium | reverse complement strand
TCGCGCCGGGCTCCGTAGTGCAGGTAGACCTCGCTGAAGGGTGGGGCGAAGCCACGGGCGAGCGCCTGGCGGTTCGCGCGCGTCCGCCCGAGCCGCGCCAGCGTGAACTCGAGATGCTTGCACGTCCCCAGCGTGTTTGTCGCGAAGTCGGGACACGCGCAGAAGTTGTTCCCCGGCTCGGTGCCGCGGATCACGACCCGGTAGGTGTTCCGGCTCTGGGGGTTGGTGACTTCGAACTCGGAGAAGATCGGATGGCCGCCGGTGTTCTTCAGAATGAACTGCTGCTCACGCCCGAACTGGCGGCGGAGCGCCCGCTGCCACGCCTCCAGCGACATCCCCTCGGGCTGGTGGAGACGCGACACCTTCCTGCCAAGAGGTACCCTCGGCGTCGCCTTGCGGACCATGGCGTCTACTCGTAAGCCAGGTTCAGCTCGGCGGCAACCGCCGCGAGGCGCCTGTCACGCGTCCACAGTCGCGCCGGAGCGGCGAGGGCTGCCGATGCCAGCAGGTGCACGTCGATGAAGCCGATGCCACGCCCCATCAGGGCGCGCCGATCGAGAAAGTCGAGCGCCTCGGCATGCGTGGCGGTTGGTACCGACGGCAGCCTGCCGAGCAGGTCGAGCACCTCGCGCCGCCTCTTGAGATTCCCGCAGGCCAGCTCGCCGATCACGAATGGATGTGCCAGCACGCGCCCGGCCACCAGCTCGTCGGCCAGGGTCGCGTTCCCCGAGCGGAGATGTTCCACCCAGACCGACGTGTCGACCAGGATCACCTGGTGTTCGCGCCCTTCGGTCGACGGCGCCGCGGCACCCGGAGCGACCGCTCGGTCGCACCCAGGCGCGCGAGCCGCCGGGCGCTCTCACGCTCGATCAGCGCGCGCAAGCCCTCGTGGATCAGGGCGGTTCGCTCGGTCATCCCGGTGAGGCGCTGCGCCTCACCGAGCAGCTCGTCGTCGAGATTGAACGTGGTGCGCATGCCAGCCTCCAGTCGTATGCACGAAACGTACATCAAATGATGACTGATGTCACGACCGCGCTGCAGCGGCCCTGACTGTTCTCCCAGATCTTATTGATGACAACTCCAGGCGAGACGAAGTCCCCGACGAGAGGGAGACGAGGCTACTCCGTGGCCCGTACCTCGCGAAGACGCGCGCGCAGCGGCTCCGAGAGCTGCGCTTCGATCTCCAGGGTGATCAACGCGACCGCGTCGAGATCCTGGATGTGCACACGGTGCTCTCGCGTGGCAGGAGCGAGAAGGCCTCGCGTTGACCATGGCGACCCATGACCTTGCCCTCGCGACCGCGGCGCGCGCCTCCGGATTGCGTGTCGTCGGCGCCGCTTGACGGCGTCGAGGATTTCAGTACCTCACAGCGATCGAGGCGAAGACGCTGATCGGGTCGCCGGGCGCGCCGCCGCCGTTGCGCCCGGTGAAGTAGTACGTGGTGTCGAGCGCGTTGTTGACGTTGATCTGATAGTCCACGAGCTTCGTGCGATAGAAGCCGACGAGATCGAGCACGGCGTACGCGGGAAGGCGCAGCGTGTTGGGCGTGTCGAGGTAGACCCCGTCCTTGTAGGTGACACCGAAGCCGGCGCCCAGTCCCTTCAACGCCCCGCCCTGGATCTCGTACGTCGTCCAGAGTCCGGCCGCGTCGAGCGGTACGCCGACCGCGCTGTGGCCCTTGCCCTGCGACGGATCGGCGGGCGCCAGGCTGACGAGCTCGGTGTCCTGATACGCGTAGTTGGCGTAGAGCTTCCAGCCGTTCACGATCTCGCCCGCGAGATCGAATTCGAGCCCCTGTGTCTTCTGTTGGCCGACCGGCACCTGGTCAGGCCCCACCGTCACGAGGAAGTCCTCGCGCACCGTGTGGAAGAGCGCGGTGTTCATGCTGAAGCGGCCGTCGAGGAGCAGCGTCTTGTTGCCGATCTCGTACTGCATCCCTTTTTCGGGCGCGATAGCCGCGCCGCGTACGGCCTCGCTCGTGAAGATCGCGAAGTTGCCGCGCGACACGCCGCCGTAGAACGACGTCACGGGCACGGGCTGGTACACCAACCCCGCGCTGTAACTGAGCGCGTCGTCGGTGCGGTGGTGCCGGGGCGGCGTGAGGCGGTCGACGTCGTCCGCGTCGAAGCGGTCCCAGCGGAGGCCGAGCCGCGCCTTCCACTGCCGGGTGAGGGCGATCTGGTCCTGCGCGTAGACGGCGTAATTCGCGAGCTCGCTGTGGCGGTCGAAGTTCGGAGTGAAGACGAGCGCGGACCGGTTGTCGAGGATGACCGGGTTGAAGACGTTGGCGATGTTCGGGAGCGCGGCCGTGCTTCGCTTCGCGTCGAGGAAGTGGAGCTGGGACTCGAAGCCGCCGAGCAGCGTGTGCGCGACGGAGCCGGTGTCGACCTTCCACACGGGCTCGACGTGATAGAGCCAGTCGCTCGCATGGTCCGTCTGATCTCGCACGCTGCGGCCCGTCAGGGTGAGGCCGTTGGCGAGAAAGACCGGGTTCGCGGAATTCCGGAGCAGGTGCAGATCGCGCTGGAGGAGCACGAGCGCGTTGCGCAGCGTCAGGTCCTCGCCGAAGCGCGATTCGACGTCGAGCGCCACGCGAAAGACGTCCTGGGTCGTGTCGGCGAACGGTGTGTAGAGCTTCGTGTCGCGGTCGACGCCGACCAGCGTGCGTCCGCGGAACGGAATCCCCACCGTGTCCGCCACGGCGTCGACGCGGCGGTAGTCGAACTTCACGGTGAGCGTGTGCTCGGGCGTGAGGCGCCATTGCACGAGCGGGAGGAATTCCTTGATCGTCGTGGAGACGTCCCGGAAGCCGCCCGTGTGGTAGTAGGCGCTGTTGAATCGATAGCCGAGATTCGCCGACCCGAGCGGACCGCCGAGGTCGGTCGCGAAGCGATAGGTACCGAAGCTGCCGCCGCTGCCGTAGAGGCTGTAGGACGGCGTCTCCGTCGGGAGCTTCGACACGAGATTGACGGTGCCGCCCGGCTGGCCGCTGCCGTAGAGCGCCCCGCCCGGGCCCTTCAGCACCTCGACGCGCTCGACGTCCGTGAGGGTGCGAAAGTAACCGTTGATGGCGGGACCGTCGATGAGGCCGTCGCGCAGAAACTGTTGGGACAGCCCGCGCACGACGAAGTTGTTGAAAAAGCCGTAGGCGCTCTGCGCCGCGTGGCTCACGCCGCTCACGTTCCGCGTGACCGCGTCCACGCTGGACGTTCCCTGCTCCTGGAAGACTTCTTTCGGCACGACCTGGATGGCCGCCGGCACGTCGAGGAGCGGCGTGTCGGTCTTGGTGCCGACGGTCGAGCGCTGCGGAACCGCCGGGCGCTCGTACGCGCCTTCGACGGACACTTCCGGCAGTGCGATGGGGCGTTCCTGCGCGTCGACGCGCCCGGCCACGACGGCCGTGCCCGCGAGCGCGAGCAATGTGACAGCGCGTTTCATGTCCGGCAAGGGATTCCCTCCTCTGCGTCGCCGACGCCACGCGGGCGTCGCCCACATCGCGACGCCGGTCCCGACGAGGGCGAGAAGCGGTAGTCCCGCGATCGCCGTGAGCTTCACGGGACCGGCGAGCTTGAGCTGGTGGAGATCGGTGATGACGAAGTGCACCCGTCGCACGTCGTCCTCGTCGGCGAGGATCCGGCCGGAGTCGCGATGGATGACGATCTCCGGATTGCCTGCCGCACGGAAGCGGATGCGGTACGCCGGCACGGGCCCGCCGCGCCCGCTGCGCGGCGTGTAGCGCTCGTCGAGCACGACCCGCTCGGTCGCGGGCTGGCCCCTCACGTATTGGCGGGCGATCGCCACCGCGTTCGCTTCTGACAGGGGCGTGAGTGGTTCGCCGCGGATCGCGTCGACGAGGAACGCGCGTGGCGCGCCCGCGCCCTCGCGGTACTGCACCTCGTAGAGCAGACGGCCAAAGTCCGGGCGCAACACGATCTGCGTCACGTCGAGACCCCGGCCGGCCGCGCCCTCCGCCACCCGCAACGCCTCACCCACGCCGACCGCGGCCTCGCGGGGGGTCGGGGATCGCGTCGGCGCCTTCTTCCGCATGTAGCCGTCGGGGAGATAGAGGTACGGCGCGTACGCCCACAGGATGCCGGTCACGGCGCTCACGGTCAGCACGACAGCCGCCGTGAGCGCGATCGCGCGATGGGCGGAGCGGACGGTCATGGCGCGCTCAGCGTCCTTTCAGCTCGAAGCGAACGGGGAGCGTGACCCACACCGCCACCGCCTGAGCGCCGCGCCGCGCCGGTTCGAACCGCCACATGCGCACGGCGGCGATCGCGGCGCGATCCAGGTCGTTTGCGCCCGCGGAACGCTCGACGTCGATCGCGCCGACGGTGCCGTCTTCGTGGACCTGAAAGCGCAGCGTGCTCACGCCTTCGATACCGGCGCGGCGCGCCGACTCGGGATACGTGGGCCGGCGTTGATAACCGCCCATCGGCCGCGCGAAGCTGGTGACGCCGTCGCCGGCGCCCAATGACGCGGTGATGACGCTGCCTCCGTTGCCACCGCCAGCGGGTAGCGCGATGCCGGTGCCGTCGCTCGGCAGACCCGCGATGCCGCCACTGTGCGATTCGCCACCGACGCCGCCCGACGGCGGCGCGAGTGGCGCCGGCGCCGGCGTCGGCTCAGGTGCAGCGACCGTTTCAGGTGGCGTGGTCGGCACCTGCGGCGTGTCGACGGGACGACTCACAAGCCGGGGCGGGACGATCGGTGCGCGCGGCGGCACGGGACGCGGCGCCGGCTCGGTGGGCATGCTCACGAGCTGTATCGGCACGATGTCCGCGCGCACGGCCGTTCCGTACGCCATGAAGGGCGCCAGGCCGACGCACACGGCCACGTGGATCAGGATGGAGAGCACGATCGACGACGGGACGCGGACGCGCGACATCAGCGGGCGCCGGCCGGCCGTACCGCGATCGCGAGCCGGCTCACGCCGGCCGTGCGCACGGCATCCATCGCGTCCACGACGTGGCCGTGCGCGACGGCCTCGTCGGCGCTGACGATGACGAGCAGATCGGGCCGCGCCGCGACGAGCGTGTGCAGCTCCGTCGTGAGCGCGTCGACGGCCAGCGGCCGGCGGTTCAGGTACGTGTGCCCGTCGCGGTCGACGGTGACGGCCGCCGTTTCGTCGGGCACCTGCGCCTGCCCGGTCGCCGCTTTGGGCAAGCTCACGGAGAGGCCGCGGTACACGGTCATCGACAGGCTCGCCATCATGAAGAAGACGAGCAGGAAGAACACGGTGTCGATCAGCGGAATGATCTCGATGCGAGCCTTGCGCGGGGCCGGCCGTGCGAGCTTCACGCGCCGCCCTCCGTGAGCACGAGCTCGAGCCGGCTGCCCTCGTGCTCGAGCGTGTGCGTCAGCCGCTCCACGCGCGCGAGGAAGACGTTGTACGGCACCAGCGTGCCGATCGCCACGCCGAGTCCGACGGCGGTGGCGATGAGCGCTTCCGCGACGCCACCCGTGATGGCGTGCGGCTGGCTCATGCCGCTCGACGACATCACGCCGAACGACGCGATCATGCCCGTGACGGTGCCGAGCAGGCCGAGCAGCGGCGAGAGCGTGATGATGGTGTCGAGCACGGGCAGGCCCCGCCGCATTCGCGCAAGCTCGTCGCGGGCGGCCGCTTCCATGGCGAGCGCCGCGTTCGCCTGCCGGTGGCGCACGCCGACGGCCAGCGTCCGCGCGACGGGAGAGAGCGAGGCCCGCCCGGCATCGACCGCGTCGTCCCACTTCCCGAGCACGGTGAGCTCGAGCACGCGCTCTGCGTCGCGCGCGTCCGCGAGCCTCCACCAGAACCACGCGCGCTCGAGGATGGTCGCGAGGGAGATGATCGAGCAGGCCACCAGGGGGACCATGACGGGCCCACCCTTCCAGAGCAGGGCGACGACGGCTGACATCCGTAACCTCCGCGTGACGGCGCGCGATCCGCGCCGGACTGCACCGCGAAGATTAAGTACACCTAACTATTTAATATCGTCAAGCCTTAATGTTTATGGCAAGAGGCGCTAACACTGGTAGATGAGCGTGACGTCACGCCCCGCTCTACGCTCCGATCATGACGCGGAGGCCCGCGGACTCGAAGCGGCGAAAGTCCACGAGGTTCGTGGTCGCGAGAGCCGCGCCCGCCCGGAGAGCCGTCGCCGCGATCATGCAATCGTTCAACGAGCCGCGCCGCCGGCCGGCGAGGTTGAACAGCTCTGCGGCCGTCTCGGCATCACGAGCCAGCAAGGCTACCGGCTCGTCCACGACCCTGGCGGCGAGCTCCACGTCATGCACGTCCACGGGACCGCACAGGAACTCCGCTGGCTCTGCGTGAGCCACCCGCGGAGCCGTCGGTCCTCGGCAGACCCGCGGCGCAACGCGTTGATGAGGGACCCCGTATCAAGATGGATCATGCGCCACGCGTCTCACTGCGGGTCGACGCCGCGCGGCGCTCGACCCTGACCGCCTGCGCCCACGCCCGCGCCCGGGCAGGAGTGAGCTTCAGCGAGTGCTGAAGCTGGTCAAGGGCCTGCAGCGGGTCGCCGACTTCCGGCTGCTGCTGTTCCGCCGAGGCGTGGATGGCTCGCCGAAGCGCCTCGGACTTCGAAACCCTCCAGTGCCGCGCGATCCTCTCGAGCGCTCGCACCGTTCCGACGTCCATCACGTACGTCGACTTGATCGTTGGTGTGGCCATCCCGAGATTCCGCTGTGCGCCAGAGCGTCGCTAGGCGACCCCGAGAACTCTCGCCCTACGCCCGGAGGAACACGAGCACCTCGCGCTTGAACGCCTCGAAATCGCCGAGGCGCTGCGAGACGACCTCGAACACGATCCGGTCGTTGACACGCCCATACTCGTGGACCAGAAGAT
>JBGOTH010000138.1:0-6895 GCA_041476345.1 Methylomirabilia bacterium | reverse complement strand
GTGACGATCGCCAAGGAGATGCATCTCGAGGACCCGAGCGAAGATCTCGGCGCGCAGATGATCCGGCAGGCGGCGGAGCGCACCGGTGATGCGGTCGGTGACGGCACCAGCACCGCGACCATCCTTGCCCAGGCCATCCTGACCGACGGTCTCCGCAACGTGGTGGCGGGCGCCAGCGCCATCGACATCAAGCGCGGACTCGATCGCGGGGCGAAGGTCGCCATCGAGGCGCTGGCCAAGCTCTCGCGCCCCGTCAAGAGCCGCCTCGAGAAGGCGCAGGTCGCCACGATCGCCGCCCACAACGACCCGGCCGTGGGCGAGATGATCGCCGACGCGATGGAGCGCGTGGGCGACGAGGGCGTGATCACCATCGAGGAGTCGAAGACGACGGAGATGCAGCTCGAGGTGGTGGAAGGCCTGCAGTTCGATCGTGGCTATCTCTCGCCCTACTTCGTCACCGATGCCGAGAAGATGGAGGCCGTGCTCGACGACCCGCTCGTGCTCGTCTACGACGGCAAGCTCGGCATCATGAAGGACTTCCTGCCGCTCCTGGAGCAGGTGGCGCGCACCGGCAAGCCGCTCCTCGTGATCGCCGAAGAGGTGGAGGGCGAAGCCCTCGCCACGCTGGTGGTCAACAAGATCCGCGGCACGCTGCGGTGCGTGGCGGTGAAGGCGCCCGGCTTCGGCGATCGGCGCAAGGAGATGATGGAGGACATCGCCGTCCTCACCGGGGGCCGCGTCCTGAGCACGGAGCTCGGCGTGAAGCTCGAGAACGTCGACCTCACCTATCTCGGGAAGTGCCAGCGCGTGGTCGCGGATCGCGAGCACACCACGCTCGTGGGCGGCGCCGGCGACAAGCAGGCGATCGAAGGCCGCAAGCGCGAGCTCCGCACACGCATCGAGAAGACCACCAGCGACTACGACAAGGAAAAGCTCGAAGAGCGGCTCGCGAAGCTCTCGGGCGGGGTGGCGGTGGTGCGAGTCGGTGCCCCGTCCGAGGCTGAGATGAAGAGCCGCAAGGAAGCCTTCGACGACGCGATCCACGCGACGAAGGCGGCGGTGGCCGAAGGGATCGTGCCGGGCGGCGGTCTCGCGCTGCTGCGGGTGATCACCGCCATCGAGGCCGAGGAAGTCGCGGCCCAGGGCGACGAGCGCACGGGCCTCGCGATCCTGAAGCGCGCGCTGGAAGCGCCGGCGCGGCAGATCGCCGAGAACTCGGCGGTCGACGGCGGCGTCGTAGTCGAGCGCATGCGCGCGGGCAGCGGCAACCAGGGCTTCGACGCAGCGCGCCGCATCTACGTCGACCTCGTCGAGGAGGGGATCATCGACCCGACCAAGGTGGTGCGGGTCGCGCTCGAGAACGCCGTGTCGGCGGCGAGCCTGCTCCTCCTCACCGAGGCCGTGCTGACCGAGGTGCCGGAGAAGAAGGACGCGGCCGTTCCGCCCATGGACTAGGTGAGCGGCTCTATGACGCACATCCGCTGGTTCGACGACATCGGCATCGACGACGTGCCGCTCGTCGGCGGCAAGACGGCGTCGCTCGGCGAGCTCTACCGGGAGCTGCGGGCCGCCGGCATTCGCGTTCCCTATGGCTTCGCCATCACGGCCGCCGGCTACCGCGCCGTCGTCGGCGACGCGCAGGAGCGTATCGCCACCCTCCTGCGCGGCATCGACGGCCGTGACGTCGCTGCGCTCGCGCGGGCGGGAGCGTCCATTCGCGCGATCGTCGAGGCGGCGCCGTGGCCCGCGGATCTCGAGCGGTCGGTGCGCGATGCGTACTCCGTGTTGAGCGAGGGCACGGCCGGCGGCGTGGCGGTCGCCGTGCGATCGAGCGCGACGGCCGAGGACCTCCCCGACGCGAGCTTCGCGGGGCAGCAGGAGACGTATCTCGGCGTGCGCGGCGCCGATGAGGTCGTTCTCGCCTGTCGCCGCTGTTTCGCGTCGCTCTTTACGGACCGGGCGATCGCGTATCGCATCGATCGCGGGTTCGATCACCTGGCGGTCGCCCTGTCCATCGCGATCCAGCGCATGGTGCGGTCCGATCTCGGCGCGGCCGGCGTGATGTTCACGCTGGATCCCGACAGCGGATTTCCGAACGTCGTGCTGATCGAGAGCGCCTACGGCCTCGGGGAGTCGGTCGTGAGCGGCACCATCGACCCCGATGCCTTCTGGGTCTTCAAGCCGACGCTCGCGCGAGGGGCGGCCGCGATCCTCAAACGTACGGTGGGCGCGAAGGACTGGAAGCAGGCGCTCGGTGCCGACGGGCGACCGCAGCGGGTCGAGTTGCCCGCGGAGGACGCCGCCGCGCTCAGCCTGGGCGATGCCGAAGTCCTCGAGCTCGCCCGCGCGGCGATGGCGATCGAGGCCCACTACAGCCGCCGGCGCGGTGAGCCGACGCCGATGGACATCGAGTGGGCCAAGGACGGCGCCGACGGTCATCTCTACATCGTTCAGGCGCGGCCGGAAACGGTGCATCACGGTCATGTGGCGGCGGTCGGCGACATCTTCGACCTCGCGGAGACGGCCGAAGCGCCGATCGTCACCGGCCGCGCCGTCGGGCAGGCGATCGGCACCGGCTGCGCGCGACTCGTGCGCGATCGCGCCGACCTCGTAAAGTTCCAGCCGGGTGACGTGCTGGTGGCCGCCATGACCGATCCCGACTGGGAGCCGGTGATGAAGCGCGCGGCCGCGATCGTGACCGATCGCGGCGGCCGGACGTGCCACGCGGCGATCGTCAGCCGCGAGCTCGGTGTCCCGTGCGTCGTCGGCACGGAGCGCGCGACCACGACCATCGTCGACGGCGAGCCGGTGACCGTCTCCTGCGCGGCCGGCGAAATCGGCGCGGTCTACCGCGGGACGGTTCCATTCACGCGCCGCCCCGTCGATGCGACCGGCCTCGCGCGGCCCAAGACGACCGTCATGCTGAACGTCGCGAGCCCCGAGCAGGCCTTTCGCCTCGGCATGCTTCCCGCCGACGGCGTCGGGCTCGCCCGCATCGAGTTCATCATGACCAACGCCGTGGGCGTCCATCCGATGGCAGCCTTGCACTGCGAGCGCGTGTCGGATCCCGACGTGCGCGCGCGCGTCGAGGCGCTCGTCAGCGGCTATCCCGAGCGCGGCGCCTACGTCGTCGACCGCCTCGCCGAAGGCGTCGCGATGATCGCCGCCGCGTTCTACCCGCGTGACGTGATCGTGCGCCTGTCGGACTTCAAGTCGAACGAGTACGCGGGTCTCCTGGGCGGCCGCGATTTCGAGCCGACCGAAGCGAATCCGATGCTCGGCTTCCGCGGCGCGTATCGTTACACGCATGAGCGCTACCGCGACGCCTTCGCGCTCGAGTGTCGCGCCATGCGGCGCGTCAGAGAGGACATGGGGCTGACGAACGTGAAGCTCATGATCCCGTTCTGTCGCACCCCCGAGGAGGGCCGGCGCGTCGTGGCGCTCATGGCCGCGCATGGACTCCGCCGCGGCGAGCACGGGCTCGAGATCTACGTGATGTGCGAGATCCCCTCGAACGTGATTCTTGCCGCCGAGTTCGCCGAGGTGTTCGACGGCTTTTCCATCGGCTCCAACGACCTCACCCAGCTCGTCCTTGGTGTCGACCGCGATTCGGAGCTGGTCGCACCCGTGTTCGACGAGCGGAACGCCGCGGTCCTCTCGATGATCGCCGACGTCATCCGGAAGGCGCACGCCGCCGGGCGCCGGGTCGGCATCTGCGGTCAGGCGCCGAGCGACTATCCGGAGTTCGCGCGATTCCTCGTGCGCGAGGGGATCGACAGCATCTCGCTGAACCCCGACGCCCTCCTGCACGGGCTCGAGGTCATCGCCCGCGCGGAAAGTGCGAAAGACCGGGGAGAGTCATGAAGACGCGTGCGTTCTACGGCCTCGTGATGGAGACGCTCGAGATCGACGACTTGTCGCAGGGGCGCGCGATCACCGCGGCGGTGTTCCACGCCCTCCGCGACCGTCTCACGGCGGACGAGGCCCGGCAGGCCTGCGCGCAGCTTCCGCGTCCGCTCAAGCGCGTCTGGAACGACGGCGACTATGCCGATCGGCGGCCGCTTCGCATGCACCGGACCCAGTTCTATACGCGCGTCCGTTACGCGGCGCTGCTCCCGTCCGAGCGCGCGGCCCGCGACGCGACGCTCGCCGTGTTCGGCGCGCTCAAGGAGCAGCTGTCGCCCGGCGAGGCGGACGACGTTCTCGCGCAGCTCCCCAAGGACCTCAAAGAGGTCTGGACCATCGCGCAGGCCGCCTGAGGAGGACCGATATGGAGATCCTCGTCGCGACCGACTTCTCGGAGAGCGCGGTGACCGCGCTGCGCGCGGCCGTTCGGTACGCGCGGCCGTTCGGCGCGCGGATCCATCTGCTGCACGTGTTCGCCCCCGGTGAAGTGGAGGTCACGAAGCTCCTCGCGGACGCGGCCGCACAGGCGGGATCCGACGTGCCGGTCACCGTGGCCGCGACCGGAGGAGATCCCGCCCACGAGGTTCTGCGCTACGCTACCCGTCACCGGATCGATCTGATCGTCGTCGGCACGCACGGCCGCACCGGGGTCAGCCGCGTGTTGCTCGGGAGCGTTGCGGAGCGCGTGACCCGCGGGGCGGCGTGCCCCGTGCTCGTGGTGCCGCCGGTGGCCGAGGCGTCCTCCCGTCCCGCCGATGTCATTGCCGGCGAAGAGGCGCCCGCGGCGGCGCGCCTCTGCCTCGTGTGCGCGAAGCCGACGATCGACCTTATCTGCGAGCCGTGCCGCACGCGCATCCGGGGCGAGGCGCTCGAGCACAAGCAGCGGGAGGAGCGCGGCGGGCGGCGATGACACCGTCCGGCGGGACGATACTCATCGCCGCGCGCGTGGAGCGCGCCGGCTGAGACGAGGAGACGACGATGGTGCAGGCGATTCAGGATCAGTGGGCGATCGTGATCGCGGTGATCGTGGTGATCGCACTCGGCGCGTGGCTCCTGGCGAGGCGGGCGGGACGATCGTGAAGGGCATGATGTGATGGCGGGCCGGCTGACGCTCTCAGACCAGCCAGCTCGAGCCGCGGAGTCGAACAGAAGGCTCAAATTCGGGAACGACGCCGCGTTCCATTGCGAGATCCGGCGGCGCGTCGACGACTATTTCCGCACCACGGGCCGGCGTCGACGGGACTGTTGGCAGATGTACGTGAAGACGGCCGTCTTCATCGCCGGCCTCGCGGCGTCGTACGTGCTGCTGGTGTTCGTGGCCCAGACCTGGTGGCACGGCCTGCTGCTCGCCGTGCTCCTCGGATTGTCGGCGGCCGGGATCGGGATGAACGTCGAGCACGACGGCGGCCATCTGGCCTATTCGAGCTCGCCGTGGGTCAACCAGCTCATGGCGATGACGTTGGAGCTGATCGGCGGGAGTTCCTACGTGTGGCGCTGGAAGCACGTTGTCTTCCATCACACGTACGTCAACGTCATGGGCCATGACACCGACATCGACCTGGGGATCCTGGCCCGGTTGACACCGCATCAGACGCGACGGGCGTATCACCGGTGGCAACACCTGTACCTCTGGCCGCTCTACGGGTTGCTGGCCATCAAGTGGCAGCTCTTCGACGACTTCCGACAGCTCGTCACCGGCCGGATCGGTACCCAGCATTTCCCTCGCCCGAAGGGCAGGGAGTTGGCAATCTTCGCCGCCGGCAAGACGGTCTTCTTCACCCTGGCCTTTGCAATTCCGCTCCGCTTCCACCCGGCCGGCGCCGTACTCATTTTCTATGTGGCCGCGTCTCTGGTGACGGGCATGGTCCTGAGTGTGGTGTTCCAGGTCGCGCACTGCGTGGAAGCGGCGGCGTTTCCGCTGCCACGAGCGGATTCGGGCCGCATCGAACACGCGTGGGCCGTCCATCAGGTGGAGACCACCGTCGACTTCGCTCGGCGCAGCCGAGTCGTCACGTGGCTGCTCGGCGGCCTGAACTTTCAGATCGAGCACCACCTGTTCCCGAAGATCAGCCACGTCAATTACCCGGCGATCTCGAGCTCGGTGGAAACGACGTGTCGGGATTTCGGGATACCGTACGCGGCGCACACGTCGTTCCGAGCCGGGATCGCATCGCACTTTCGGTGGCTGCGCCGAATGGGGGAGGCAGAGCGAGCGCCGTCGTGCTGATCCAGGAGCTGACTAGGCAGGCGAGTCTGGATCTGCTGGCTCGTACGCGCCTCGGTCGATTGGCGTGCGCCCAAGGGATCCAGCCGTACGTCGTGCCATTCTATTTCGTCTACGAGAACGATTGCCTCTATAGCTTTTCCACGGTCGGACAAAAGATCGAGTGGATGCGAGCCAACCCGATGGTCTGCGTCGAAGCGGACGAGGTGGTGAGCCCGGAGGAGTGGATGAGCGTCATCGTCTTCGGTCGCTACGAAGAGCTACTCGATACGCCCGAATACCAGGGTGAGCGCGCATTCGCTCACACCCTGCTGAAAGGGCACGCCGCGTGGTGGGAGCCTGCGTACGTGAAAACGATCCTCCACGGCACACCGCGCCCGCTGGTGCCGGTCGTCTACCGCATTCGCGGCCTTGAGATCACCGGGCACTGCGCCGTCCCCGATCGGCCGGTGACGCCGCCTGACACGAGGCTGCCGCTGACCGACTCGGGCGAAGACGGTTGGCTGCAACGCCTTCTGCGGAAGGCCCGGGGCAAACGCACGGGTCGATGAGCAGGGCGGAGGAGGCGCCGCGGCCCGAACCTCCGGGCTCTCGCTCCGGTCGAATCGACCATCTCTCTGACGAGGACGCTCTGGCGAGCCTGAACAGTGCGCCGCAGGGCTTGTCCACCGAGGAAGCTCGGCGTCGACTTCGAGAATCCGGTCCCAACCATGTGGAAGAGACGCGGCATGAGCATCCGCGTAGCCAGCCCACAATGTTCGCGGG
>JBGOTH010000137.1:0-6913 GCA_041476345.1 Methylomirabilia bacterium | reverse complement strand
GTCCAGCAGCACGCAGTCGGGCTGCTCGCTCTGGGCGAGCGCGAGGCCCTCGCTGCCGTCGGCCGCCTCGATGACCCGGTAGGCTTCACCTTCGAAGAGCGCCCGCACCATGTCACGCACGTAGCGGTGATCGTCGATCACGAGAACGGTCGGCACTTCCGCGGCCACGGTGTCGTTCACGGCCTGGCATCGTCCGCGGCGGTGGCGACCGTGGGCGTGATCGGGAGCACGATGCGGAACGTCGACCCCGCGCCGGGGACGCTGTGGAAGTCGATGGCGCCGCCGTGGTCCTCGACGATCTTGTGCGTGACCGCGAGCCCGAGCCCGGTGCCCTGCGCCTTCGTCGTGAAGAACGGGTTGAACAGTCGCTCCGCGTCCTCCGCGCGGATGCCCTTTCCAGTGTCGCTGACCTCGATCGCGACCCGGTGGTTGCCGAGCGTCCGCCCGGGGCGAAACGCTTCGGCCGGCGTGGCCCACCCGATGCGCAGGGTGAGGCAACCGCCGCTCTCCATGGCGTCGAGGGCATTGCTGATCACGTTGATGACGGCCCGGTAGAGCGACTCCTCGTCCGCGGCGACCGGGGGCAGATCGCGTGCGTACTCGCGCCTCACCACGATCCCCTGGGCCTCGATCTCGTTCGCGAAGAGATCCACCGCGCGATCGACAAGCGGCCCCACGCGAAGGCGGGTGAATACGGCGGGCACGGGACGCGCCAGCTCGAGCAGGCGCTCGATGATCCCGTTGATCCGCTCGAGCTCGCGCGGCACCACGCGCTGGAATCGCTCGCGGAAATGCGCGTCGTCGAAGCGCCGTGCCACATGCCGGCTGAACGTGAGCACGGAAGTGAGCGGGTTCTTGATCTCGTGCGCGAGGCCCGCGGCCAGGCTCCCGAGCGCGGCGAGACGGTCCGATCGTCGCAGCCGTCCCTCGAGCTCCCGGACCAGCGTGAGATCGCGGAGGACGGCGACCACGCCCAGGTCTTTGCCTTCCCCGCCCTTGAGCGGCACCGTGCTCACCTCGACCGGCAGCGCCGCCCCGCTGCGCCGCTTCAGGATGAGCGACACACCAACGGCAGGCACGCGATCGGCGAGCGTCTCCATGAGCATCTCGCCGATCGTGGGCGTCGGTGCGAAGAGCTCCGTGCAGTAGCGGCCCACCACTTCCCCCGCGAAGAACCCGGTCAGCATCTCCGCGGCGGGATTCAGCGTGACGACGCGGCCCTCGAGGTCGACGGTGACGATGCCCGTCGTCAGCGACGCCAGGATGTTCTCCGTATAGCGTTTGACGTCCTCGAGCTCGTCGAAGCGCCGGCGCAGCTCGTGGTTCGCATCTTCGAGCTCCGTCCGCTGCTGGAAGAGCTGCGCCGCCATGTGGTTGAACGCGACGGCAAGCGCACCGATCTCGTCGAACCCCGACGGCTCGATCCGCTGCATGAGCTCGCCGCGCGAGATGGCGGTGGCGCCCTCGGCAAGCTGGCGCACGGGCCCGGCGATGCGCCGTGCGACCACAGCGGCCGCGGCGCCGCCGAGCAGGAGCGTGGCGGCCGTGAGCGCGAGCAGTTGGAAGCGCGTACGAAGGATCTGTGCCTCCATGCGACGCTTGGAGAGCCCGACCCGAACGGTCCCCCACTGCCGGCGCTCGACCAGCACCGGGACCGCGAAGTCGTACGCCGCTTCGCCCGTCTCCGCGAGCACCGTCTGCTGCATGAGCGGCTCGACCGCGGCGGCCGCGCTCGCATGCACGGGCCCGTCGAGGACCGTGCCGACCCGCTCAGGATGCCCGCTGTGAGCGGCGACGCGGCCGTCGGCGTCGAGCACGATGGCGTAGCGCACGTCGTGCTCCGCCGCGATCCGGGCGACGTTCTGCTCCAGCGCCGTGAAGTTGTACAGAAGGAGTGGAGCCTGCGACAGCGCCGCCAGGTTTCGCGACAGGACCTCCCCGCGACGCTCGACCTCTTCGATGATGCCGACGCGCAGGCGATGGTCCACGACCACGATGACGGCGCTCATGAGGAGGAAGACCACCAGCACGGTGGCCCATAAGAACTTGGCCTGGAGCGACGAGAAGCCGCGGCGCAGACGGATCATGGCCGGTCGAGCCAGATCTTTCGGAAGGGAATGTACGGATCGCCGAGGCCGCTCACCTCGACGCTCTTGACGTAGGGCTGGAAGAGGCGGTCGTACGTGTAGTGGAAGATCGGCAGCAGCGGCGCGTCGTCGACGACGAGCTGCTCGGCCCGACGGTAAAGCTCGACGCGACGCACGGCATCGGGCTCCCGGCGCGCCTCCGTGAGCAGCTGGTCGACGGTGTGGTTGGAATAGCCGAAGAAGTTCTGCGGATTCTGGCTGTGGAGCTTCCCGAGGAACGTATCGGGGTCGGGCACGTCCGCGAACAATGCATAGAGGAAGACCGGGCACTCGCCGCCGGCGAGCTTCTTCACGTATTGAGGCCAGTCGGTGAGGTAGCGAAACTCCACCCGGACGCCGACGGCGTCCAGGGCGCGGCGGACGAACTCGTGCTCGCGAAGCACCGGCTCATTCTTCACGTTCGCCCAGATCTCGATCGGGGGAAGCCCCTGACCGCCGGGATAGCCCGCTTCCTTGAGGAGCTGGCGCGCGCGTGCCGGATCGTAGGCATAGCCCGCGAGCTTCGGGTTGAAGCCGAGGGTGCCGGGCGGCAGGATGCCGCGGGCGAGCGCGAAGCGCCCGAACGAGAGATCCTCGATAAGGCCTTCGCGGTCAAGCGCGTGGTTCAGCGCCTGGCGGACACGGCGGTCGTCGAGCGGCTTCACGCGGGTGTTGAACCCGTAGAACCGCACGCTGATCATCGGCCTCTTCACGTGGACGTGCCCGCCCTCCGCGATGATGCGACGGTAGTTGCGGGCAGGGACGGGCGTGTCCTCGAGATGGCCGCGCCGGAATTCCTCGTACATCGTTTCCGACGGCTCGCCGGGAAAGATCCGGTACACGATCCGCGCAAGCTGCGGCGCGCCTCCGAAATACTCGCGATTCGCGACGAGGACGATCTCCTTGCCACGCTCCCACCGTTCGAAGCGGAACGGACCGGTGCCGCTCGGCGCCTGGCCGAAGCGGTCGGCATCGCGCTCGACGAGATCGCGCGGCAGGATCTTGGCGTGCCCGACGGCGAGGACGTTGACGAACCCGACGAACGGCTCGGTCAGCGCGATCTGTACGGTGCGGCGGTCGACGGCAACGAGCCCCGTGACGTTCTTCGCCCGTCCTTCGCGGAACTCGGCGGCGCCCTTGACCGAGGCGAAGAGATCGGCGGCGCCCGACTTCACGCGTGGATCGAGGATCCGCGTGAGCGAGAAGACCACGTCGTCCGCGGTCAGCTCGCGCCCGTGGTGAAACTTCACGCCCTTCCGCAGCGTGAAGGTCCACGTCAGTCCGTCGCGGGACGCGCGCCAGAACTCGGCGAGCCCCGGCGCGATCGTCAGGGTGTGATCAAAGCGAACGAGGCCGTCGAAGACTTGCTGGGCGACCGTACGCCCATAGATGTCCGCGATCCGGGCGGGGTCGAGCGTGGCGGGCTCATTCCCGAGGGGCCGCCGATACGTTCCCGCGGGCTCGGTCGGCTGCCCCCGAGCGGCCGTCTGTGCGCAGACCACCGGCGCGGACACGGCCTCTCCCAATACCGCGAGCGTGAACAAAGCCACGAGGAGGAGGAGGGAGCGCGAGCTCCCTCCTCCTTCGACGCGCCAGCGCCCCCGGCCGACGGTCATCAGCGGGGGCGCGAACCGGTTTACCAGCCCCCGCCACCACCATCTGCGGTTCCGATCGCCTGGAAGACCTGAGTCGATCCCGACGTACCGGACTCGAGAACCGGGGCCGCGAAGAGGAAGGCGGTGATGACGAGAAGGGCACTCACGAGCTTTCGCATGGCTCTCTCCTTTGTTCGGGATCGCCGCCCTCGTCAGGAGGACGAAATCCCGTCGTTCGGGAGAGTTTGGAGCAATTCGCCGGCCACACGACGCGTCGACCCTAATCCGCGGATTCATGTATCTCCTCGTAGACACCGAATAAGCCCCGGCAACAGGAGCTGGGCAACCACACAATGAGCAAAGGCGTCGGCGCGCGCCAAGTCCGCGACAGGGCGCACGTGTTGGCGCGTTGCACCAATCGTGTTCAACGTGCTGCGAATCGGTGCATCGCCTACGCGTCGTCGTCGGAGACGTCGACACCCCATCGCTTGAGCTTCATCTTCAGCGAGTTCCGGTGGATCCCGAGGATGCGGGAGGCTTCGCTGCGGTTCCACTGCACGCGCTCGAGGACACGCATCACGATCTGCCGCTCGAACTCGTCGGTCGCGGTCTTGAGCGGCAGGTTCTCCGCCTGCTTGACGCGCACGCGGTGGTCCGGAAGGAGTACGTCGGTCGGCAAGTCGTTGAGGCCGATCCACCCGGACTCGACCAGCGCGACCGAGCGCTCGATGACGTTCTGCAGCTCGCGGACGTTGCCGGGCCACGGATACTCCTGCAGCGCCGCGAGGGCCTCCGGAGTCATGCCGTCGATCCGCCTGCCCAACTCCTGGTTGTAGCGCTGGACGAAGCGCTCGACGAGGAGCGGGACATCCGAGCTGCGCTCGCGGAGCGACGGCACGGTGAGCGGCATCACGTTGAGCCGGTAGTAGAGGTCGGCACGGAATGCCTCACGCTCCACGGCCTGGCGCAGGTCGACGTGGGTGGCGGCGACGATCCGCACGTCGAGCCGAATCGTCCGGGTGCCGCCGACACGCTCGAGCTCACGCTCCTGCAGCACGCGCAGGAGCTTCGCCTGCATCTCCGGCTTGAGGGAGCCGATCTCGTCGAGGAAGAGCGTGCCGCCCTGCGCGAGCTCGAAGCGTCCGAGCCGGCGCTGGTAAGCGCCCGTGAACGCGCCCTTCTCGTGACCGAACAACTCGGACTCGATCAGCGATTCCGAGATAGCGGCCGGGTTCACCGCCACGAACGGCTTGTCCCGGCGCGGCCCCATGCGGTGGATGGCGCGCGCGACCAGCTCCTTGCCGGTGCCACTCTCCCCGGTGATCAGCACGGTGCTGGTCGTGGCCGCGACCTGCGCGATCGCCCGGAAGAGCTTCTGCATCTCGGGATGCCGGCCGACGATGTCCTCGAGACCCGTGCGGCGCTCCAGCTCCGTGCGCAGATAGACGACCTCGCGCTCGAGTGATCGCTTCTGGAGCGCACGGTGAATGGTGGCGAGCAACTCCTCTTCGTCGAACGGCTTGGTGACGTAGTCGAAGGCCCCGAGCTTCATCGCGCCCACGGCCGTACGAACGGTCTTCACGGCCGTGACGAGGATGATCTCCACCTGCTCGTCGATCTGCTTGATTCGCTCCAGTACCTCGATGCCGTCCATCTCGGGCAGACGGATGTCCAGCAGCACGACGTCGATCTGGGAGGCGCGCACGACCTCCAGCGCCTGGCGACCGTCCGCGACGTCGACGACGTCGTATTCGTCTTCGAGGATGAGGTGAAAGGATTCGCGCAGACCGGCGTCATCGTCCACGACGAGGACGGTCGGCCGCAGGGGGCGCGCGCTCTCCGCGAGCGGTTCGAGCGCCATGGCCTCAGAACTCTAGCAGGCTTCGGGGGTATCCGTTCCGCGGCATTGACCATGGTCGATCGCCATCGAAGAATCGCGCCATGCTCGCACGCGTGTTCTCGGCGGCCCTCGTCGGTGTGGAAGCGGTGCTCATCCGTGTGGAGGTCGACGTGGCGGCGGGCTTGCCGTCGTTCACGACGGTAGGGCTCCCCGACTCCGCCGTGCGCGAGAGCCGCGAGCGCGTACGCACGGCGATCCGGAACGCCGGCTTCCCCTTTCCGCCGGATCGCATCACCGTCAACCTCGCGCCCGCCGACTTCCGCAAGGAGGGCCCCGCGTTCGATCTGCCGATCGCGCTCGGCATCCTCGCCGCCACCGGCTGCGTGCGCGACGGGCGGACGCCAGCCGTCGCCGTCGTGGGCGAGCTCGCGCTCGACGGAAATATCCAGCCGGTCCGTGGCGTCCTCGCCGTGGCACTCGCGTGCCGCCGCCGGGGCGTGCGGCGACTTCTGGTCCCCGCCGCGAATCACGCCGAAGCCGCGGCCGTCGCTGGGGTCACGGTGCTCTCCGCGACGACGCTCGCCGACGCCATCGCGACGTTGAACGGCGACGCCGTGGCATCGCCGGCCCCCGCGCCTGCCCCCGACACTCCTGCGCCGGACGACCAGCCCGACTTCGCCGACGTGCGCGGGCAGATGCACGCCAAGCGTGCGCTCGAGATCGCCGCCGCGGGCGCGCACAACGTGATCTTCGTGGGGCCGCCGGGCGCCGGAAAGACGATGCTCGCGCGTTGCCTCCCCGGCATCCTTCCGCCACTCACCATCGACGAGACGCTGGAGGTTTCGACAATCTGGAGCGTCGCCAGGCTCCTTCCGGTGGGCGCCGGGCTGATGCGCACGCGGCCGTTTCGCGCGCCGCATCACTCGATCTCGGTCTCGGGGCTGATCGGCGGCGGCAATCCTCCCCATCCGGGAGAAGTGACGTTCGCGCACGCCGGCGTTCTCTTCCTCGACGAGCTGCCGGAATTCCAGCGACACGTCCTCGAGTCGCTCCGCCAGCCGCTCGAGGACGGGCGCGTGACGATCGCTCGCGTCGGCGGCGTCGGGCATTTCCCGGCACGCTTCCAGCTCGTCGGAGCGGCGAATCCATGCCGGCGTGGCTGTTCCACGCTCGATCGGTGCGTCTGCACTCCAGCCGAGCGGCAGCGCTACCTCGGCCGGCTCTCACGTCCGCTTCTCGACCGTATCGACCTGCACGTCGAGTTGCCGGCACTGTTGGCGACGGAAGTGCGGGCGGAAGCCGGCGGTGAGCCGTCGGCGATCGTCCGCGCACGGGTGAGCGCGGCACACCAG
>JBGOTH010000136.1:0-6939 GCA_041476345.1 Methylomirabilia bacterium | reverse complement strand
TCGACCATCTCGAGATCGCCGCCCGCGGAGAACGCACGGCCCTTGCCCGTGACGACGGCGACGCGCGTGGCGGGATCGGCGCCGATCGTGAGCCATATCTGCGTGAGCTCCCAGTGCATGCGGTCGTTCGTCGCGTTCAAGACCTCGGGGCGGTTGAACGTGACCAGCAGCACCCCGTTCGCGCGGTGCTCGAACGTCAGATGCTGGTACTCCGAATAGTCCATAATGACTCTCCTCTGAACGATTCCTTCGTAAGGCCGCCCCAGTATGTCACCGAACGCGCGCGCTCGTGTCCGACGCGCTGACCTCCCCCGCCTTCGGCGCCGCCTGTGCCCTCGGCTCCGCCTTCATGTGGGCGCTCACGAGCCTCCTCGTACGGCGGCTCGGCGCCACGACCAGCATGATGACGGTGAACGCGGTGCGCGTCGGCGTGAGCGGTCTCGTCCTCCTCGCGCTGAGCTTCGCGGGCACCGCACGGCTCGAGATCACGGCGATGTCGACGACGACCTTCATCCTCATCGCGTCGTCCACGGTGATCGCGGCCGGGGTCGGCGACAGCATCTTCTTCGAGTGCGTGCGGATCCTCGGGCTCGGCCGCGCCATGACGCTGGCGTCGTCGTATCCGCTCCTGGCGGCGGGCTTCGCGGCGATGTTCCTCGGGGAGACCATTTCGCTGCGCGCGAGCACGGGCGCGGTGCTGACGCTGGCCGGGCTCGTGCTGATCCTCGGCGGGCGCCACGAGCACGGCGGCCGCCGCGGGCTTCGCTGGCGTCCCGTCGCCGCCGCGCTGTTCGTCGCCGTCCTGTGGGCGCTGTCGGCGATCCTCATGAAACCGGCGATGCGCGATCTGTCGCCTCTGACCGCGCAGGGCGTGAGGCTCCCGATCGTCGCGGCGTTCCTCTGGGCGACCCCGTGGGCGCGCGCCGGCGTGCCCTCGCTTCGCGCCGCCGGCCGCCGCGTCGTCGTCCCCCTCGTGGTCTTGAGCGCGCTCACCGCCGTCAGCTCGCTGATGTGGGTGGCGGGGCTCAAGTACTCGAACGTCATGGTGGCGACGGTGCTATCGTCCACTTCGCCCATGTTCGCCATCGCGCTCGGGGCTGCGTTTCTCTCAGAACGACTCACGCCGGGTGCCGTCGCCGGCGCGGCCCTCACCGTCGCCGGCATCGTCATCCTCAAGGTCTGATCGTGGAGAACGTTCTCCCGGCCGGCCGTCGCCGCCGATTCATCAACGGCCTCGTGCTTGCCGGGCTCGCGCTCGCGACCGCGATCCTTCTCATGCGGAACGACGCGGGCGCCGCGTCGTTCGTCATCGTCTTCGTGCTGATCCTGCTCGCGTCACTGATGCTGCTCCAGGCCCGCGACAAGACCTGAGTGATGCTGGCCGCGCGCGGCGCGCGCGAGACGGAGAGGGGCGGCGTGACGCCGATCGCCGATCCCGAGACCGTGCGGGAGCTGAAAAGCCAGGCGTCGCGCGTCGTGCGCGAAGCGCTCGCCATCGCCGTCCTCGTGACCGCGGTGGTGATGCTGGCGCGGGGCCTGCTGGCCGCGCACTACCCGCCCACCTTCTACGGACCCGAGTGACGCGTCCTCAGACGCGCGCGAAGAAGCGCGCCGGCGCGCCCTCCGTGCCCGCGATCTTGTAGAACGGCGCCTCGAACTCCACGCGTGAGGTGGGCAGCGCGCCGAGGTTCGTGAGACCTTCCATGATCACGACGCCCGCGCCGAGGATCACGCGGTGCATCGGGAAGTCCTCCGAGGAGAAATCGGGCAGGCGCGCGCAGTACTCCTCGAAGAAATCGAAGCCGATGTTCTTCGGATCCTTCGCCACCAGCCACTCCGCGGTCGCGGGCGGGAAGTACGGTGACGTCGTGAAGTAATCCGGCCAGCGGCCGTACATCGTGTCCGTCCAGTCGGTCCTGAGGAGCACGATGTCGCCCTTCTTCACCTTGTCGGCGCCGCCGCGCTTCAGATCGTCGACGGTGATCGAGTGATTGGCGCCCACGAACGACAGGTCGACGACGATCGCCTCCCCGATCACCTGGTCGAGCGAGATTTCCGCCGTCGTGATGCCGTCCTTGAACACGTGCAGCGGCGAGTCGATGTGGGCGCCCGTGTGCAAGCTCTGGTTCACGCTCGAGACCTGCCAGAAGCCCGGGCCACGGCGGTGGGGCGTGATGTCGAGCTTCATGTTCGTAGACGGCGGGCTCATCGTCCGGTTGTCGACGGTGACTGACAGGTCGATGAAGCGGCGTGCGCTCATAGGGGCCTCCTCGCGGTCTCGCTACTCTATGCTAAGGTTTCGCCGTGAAGGTCGGGATCGTCGGCCTCGGCCTCCTCGGACACGCGGTGGCTTCGCGGCTCGTGGCCGCGGGGCATCACGTGATCGGGTACGACACCGTCCCCGCGCGTGTCGACGCGCTGAAGGCGCTCGGCGGCGAGGCCGCTTCGTCCACCGTGGGGCTCGCCGCTTCCGTCGACGCCGTCTGTACGGTGCTGCCGTCGCTTCCCATCGTCGAATCCGTGATCCTCGACGCGGGCGGCGTCGTCGCATCCGCGCGTCCCGGCACCACCGTGATTCAGATGAGCACCATCTCGCCCGCGCTCACCGAGCGCCTCGCCCGCGACGTGACCGCGCGGGGGATCGGCTTCCTCGATTGTCCGATCAGCGGGACGAGCGGGATGGTCGAGCGTGGGCAGGGGATCATCTTCGTCGGCGGTGAGCGCGCGCTCTTCGACCGCTGGCAGAAGACGCTCGACTCCATCCTGCCGCGCGCCGTCTTCATCGGGCGCGCCGGGCAGGCGATGACGCTCAAGCTCGTCGCCAACCTCCTCGTCGCGCTCAACTCCGCGGCGGCGGCGGAAGCGCTCCTGATGGTGAAGCGCGCCGGGCTCGATCAAGCGCTCGCGCTCGAGGTGCTCACGGCGGGCGCGGCGACCTCGCGAATGCTCGAGGTGCGCGGCCCGATGATCCTGCGGGAGGAATTTCCCGCGCAGATGAAGCTCGATCTCTTCATGAAGGACCTGCACCTCATCCAGGACGCCGCGCGCGCCGTCGGAGCGCCGCTCCCGCTCACCGACGTGGCCGAGCGGCTGTACGCCACCGTCGCCGAGGGCGGCCACGGCGGCGAGGACCTTGCCGTTGTCGTGCGCGCGCTCGAGCAGATCAAACCCCTCGCCGTCGGGGACTAGGAGCGGACATGGACTTCGAAGTCACGTACACCGAGGTGCAGCAGAAGTTCCGCGGCGAGGTGCGCGCGTGGCTCGGCGCGAACGTGCCGCCTGGCATCACGCGCAAGCCCGTTTCGGACGCCGACAGCCTCGCGCGCTACCGCGAGCTGCGCGCGTTCGGAAAGAAGCTCGGCGACAAGGGCTGGCTCTATCCGCGCGCGCCGGAACAGTACGCGGGGGGCGGGCTCGACGTCGACCACACGATCATCCTGGAAGAGGAAGTCGATCGCGTCGGGCTTTCGCTCCCGCCGTACTACGACAGCGGCGGGCGGCTCGGCTCGGCGACGATCCAGGTGTGGGGCACCGAGGAGCAGAAGGGTGTGTTCCTGCCGCCGATCTACCGCGGGGAGGTCCGCACGTGGCAGCTCCTCACCGAGCCCGGCGCCGGCTCCGACCTCGCGGGCGTCCAGACGACGGCGATCCGCGACGGCGACGCGTACGTGATCAACGGCCAGAAGATCTTCGTCGGCAGCGACCACGGCACCGACCGCATCTGGATGATCGCGGTCACGAATCCGGGCGGCAAGCGGCACGAGAACCTGTCGTGGTTCATGATCGACGCGAGCCTCCCCGGCATCACCGTGCAGCCGATGGAGCTCATGGGCACCGGCGGCGAGGGCGGCACCGATCCCGCCGTGAAGAACACCGTGTTCTTCGACAACGTGCGCGTGCCCGCGTTCACGCTGATCGGCGGCGAGAACAACGGGTGGAAGGCGGCGAGCACGCATCTCGAGCTCGAGCACGGCGCGGGCGGGCGCATCGGCCGCAACCGCGTGTGGGACCGGCTGCTCCTCTACTGTCAGGAGCAGAAGCGCGACGGCGTGCCGCTCGCGCAACACGCCGACACGCGCGACCTTCTTGCGGACATCTACATCAAGACCGAAGTCCAGCGCCTGTTCGGCCTGAGGAATTTCTGGCTGACGTACGCGAAGCGTCCGCGCTCCTACGAGGGGCCGCAGCTCTCCTACTTCCGCAAGATGACCGGGCTCTGGATGACCGGCGCCATTCTCGAAGCGGTCGGGTCCGCCGCGCTCACGAGCGACCCGACGTGGGGGTCGCAGGACGCGTTTCTCGAGCTGCAGCAGCGCAACGGCATCATCGCCGTGCATCCGGGCGGCACCGCGGACATCCAGCGCGTCAGCATGGCGCGGCGCATCGGGATCGGCCGCGCGGCACGCGAAGTCGTGGGCACGGTGCAGTAACGAACATGGGGGGCCCGAGACGGGCCCCCCAAGCCCCCCACGCTCCGGGCCCGGAGTGAATCCGGGCCCTCCGCGAGTGCCGGGTGGCTCACAGGAGAATTTGTAATGCCCGTGATATACGAGAAGCGCGATCGCATCGGCATCGTCACGCTGAGCCGTCCTGGCGCGCGCAATGCCTGGGGCCCCGACTACAACGAGGGGCTGGCGAAGCACTTCGCCGCGATGGAGGAGGACGACGACATTCGCTGCGTCGTCCTGACCGGGGACGAGAGCGGCGGCGCGTTCTCCGCCGGCGCGAACCTCAAGGATCCGAAGACGCACACGCAGGCGTCCACGGCGGCGTTCGTCAAGAGCATCGCCAGGCGCCGCGGCCGCGCGTTCGAGGTGCTCGACAATTTCCCGAAGCCCATCGTCGGCGCCGTCAACGGCTTCGCGGTGGGCATCGGATGCATCGTGACGTTCTGCTGCGATCTGCTCGTCGCGTCCGAGAAGGCGGAATGGCGCCTGCCGCAGGTGGCGCTCGGTATTCTGCCCGCGTACGGCGGCGCGACGCGGCTCGCGCGCTGGGTCGGCCGCGGGCACGCGATGAAGCTCGCGATGGGGTTTCCGCTCGGCGCCGAGGAGGCGCGTCGAATCGGGCTCGCGCAGTGGCTCGTGCCGCACGCCTTGCTGATGGGTAAGGCGCTCGAGGTCGCGGACCACCTCGCGGCGCTGCCGCCGCTCGCGAGCCGGCTCACCAAGGAGTCGCTCCTGCGCGGCCTCGACATCCCGAATCAGTCCGATGCCGCGCTGGTCGATCTCTACCGCTTCGCCACGCTCGAGCTGACCGAAGACAAGACCGAAGGGCACAACGCGTGGCGCGAGAAGCGCAAGCCCACGTTCAAGGGGAGGTAGTCATGGAATTCCACGGTGTCGATGTGAAGAAGCAGTTCGGCCGGATGCGCGAATTGGTGCCCGAGTCCTATAAGGCGTTTCTCGAGTTCGACCAGAAAGTTTTCAAGGACGGCGCGCTTCCGGGCAAGACGAAGGAGCTGATCGCTCTCGGTATCGCGCAGATCACGCAGTGCGCGTGGTGCATCCAGGCGCACACGAAGAAGGCGGCGGTGGCCGGCGCGTCGGATGCGGAGATCGCGGAGACCACGTTCGTGGCGATGGCGATGGCGGCGGGGGCGGCGTGGAGCCACGGGGGGCTCGCGCTGCAGTGCCTGCAGGAGCACAAGGGCTGAGCGCGTGGATCTCTCGCTGACCGAGCCACAGGAAATGCTCCGCGCGTCCGCCCGCACGTTCATCGAGCGGGAAGCGCCGCCGCACGCGATCGTCGCGCTCCAGAAATCCGATTCGGGCCTGGTGCCAGACGTGTGGCGCAAGGCGTGCGACGCCGGGTGGCTCGGCCTCCTCGTGCCGGCGGAGCACGGAGGGAGCGACGGCAGCGTCACCGATGCGGCCGTGCTCTACGAAGAGCTGGGGCGGGGGCCGTTGCCCGGGCCGTTCTTCAGCTCCGGCGTGCTCGGCGCGCTCACGGTGATCGAAGCGGCGACAGACGCGCAGAAGCGCGCGCTGCTCCCGCGCATCGCTCGCGGGGACGCCGTGCTGTCCGTCGCGCTCCTCGACCCGAATGCGTCATGGGGAGCCGCCGGCATCACGCTGAGGCCGCAGCGGCGCGGCGAGCGCTACGTGCTCGACGGCACCAAGCTCTTCGTCAGCGATGCGACCTCGGCGACCGACCTGATCGTCGCGGTGCGCACCGGCGATCGGCCGGGCGACGTGAGCCTGCTGCTCGTCGACGCACGCGCGCGCGGCGTGAAGGCGCGGCGCCTCCCCGGGTTTCTCTCGTGGCAGTGCGAGGTGAGTTTCGACAACGTCGAGGCGGTGCTCCTTGGTGCCGCGGAGAACGGCGGCTGGGCGCAACTCGAGAAGGCGCTTCTCAAGGCGCTCCCGATTCTCTGCGCGTACATGGTGGGCGGTTGCCAGGCCGTGTTCGACATGTCGGTGGCGCACAGCCAGGTCCGCGTGCAGTTCGGCGTGCCGATCGGCAAGTTCCAGCGCGTGCAGGATCACATCATCCGCCTCGTGAATCACCTCGACGCTGCGCGGTGGACGACGAACGAAGCGCTGTGGAAGGTCGACAGCGGCCGGCCGGCGGGAGCATCCGTCCACATGGCGAAGGCCGTGAGCAGCGAGGGTTACCTCGAAGCGTGCAACGCCGCGCACGAAGTGCACGCGGGGCAGGGGAGCCTCATCGAGTACGGGCTCGTCGCGCACACGCAGATGTCGCGGACGCTGTTCTCCTATCTCGGCGACCCACGGTGGCACAAGCGCCGCATGGCGGACGCATTGGAGTGGTGACCTCATGACCAACCAGCTTCCGTCGGACGAACATCACGACGTCGACGTCGCAACCACGCGGCCGGTCGTCTCCGGCATGCAGGGCGTGATCGCGTCCGGCCATCCGCTCGTGTCGATGGCCGGGATGCGCATGCTGCTCGCGGGCGGCAACGCGTTCGACGCC
>JBGOTH010000135.1:0-6975 GCA_041476345.1 Methylomirabilia bacterium | reverse complement strand
GATCAAGGGCGCCGACTGGGTGGTGGACCTCGGGCCCGAAGGCGGCGACGCGGGCGGTGAGATCGTGGCGGAAGGGACGCCGGAGGCCGTCGCGGCCGTCGCGGCGTCGCATACCGGCAAGTTCCTCGCCGAAGTCCTGGCAAAGGAGAGGACACAATGAGCTACGACGTGGTGGTGGTAGGCGGCGGCAACGCGGCCATGTGCTCGGCGCTCTCCGCGCGTGAGGGCGGCGCCCGCGTGCTGGTGCTCGAGAAGGCGCCGGAGGCGTGGCGCGGGGGCAACGGGTTCTTCACCGCCGGCGGCTTCCGTTTCGCCTTCAAGAGCTTCGACGAGGTGGCCGATCTCGTGGGCGACCTCTCCGACGGGGAGAAGGCGTCGATGGACGTCCCCCTCTACACCGAGGACGGCTACTACGACGACCTCATGCGCGTGACGGAGGATCTCGCGGATGCCGACATGGCGCTCACGCTCGTGCGCGAATCGCTGCCGACGATGACGTGGATGAAGGCGCAGGGGATCCGCTGGATCCCGATGTTCGGGCGCCAGGCCTACAAGGTCGGCGGCAAGTTCACGTTCTTCGGCAACCTCGTGCTCGAGGCCGTGGGCGGCGGCGCCGGCCTCATCGACATGGAATACGAGTCGGCGCAGAAGGTCGGGATCGACGTCCGCTTCGAGGCGAAGGCTCAGCGTCTGATCACGGATGCGCGCGGCCGTGTGACCGGCGTCGAGATCCGGAAGCCCGGTGGCGGCACCGAGACGGTGGAGTCGAAGGCCGTCGTGCTCGCGTCCGGCGGCTTCGAGGCCAACATCGAGATGCGGACGCGGTATCTCGGCCCGAACTGGGATCTCGCGCGGGTGCGCGGCACGCCTTACAACACGGGCGACGGCATCCGCATGGCCCTCGACATCGGCGCGCAGCCGTGGGGGCACTGGAGCGGCTGCCACGCCGTGCAGTGGGACTACAACGCGCCCTGGCACGGTGACCGGAAGGTCGGCGACAACTTCCAGAAACACAGCTACCCGCTCGGCATCATCGTCAATGTGAACGGCGAGCGCTTCGTCGACGAAGGCGCCGACATGCGCAACTACACCTACGTGAAGTACGGGCGTGAAGTCATCAAGCAGCCGCGCCGCGCCGCGTTTCAGATCTTCGATCAGAAGACGATCGACCTGTGCCGGGAGGAGTACCGCATTCGCGAGGTGACGAAGGCGGAGGCGAACACGATCGAGGAGCTCGCGAAAAAGCTCGAGATCGACGTCGCGGGTCTCGTGAAGACGGTGACGGACTTCAATGCGGCGGTGATGAGCGACGTCACCTTCAACCCCGCCGTCAAGGACGGGCGCGGCACGCGCGGCCTCGCGCTCCCGAAGTCGAACTGGGCGCAGCCGCTCGACACGCCGCCGTACGTCGGCTTCGCGGTGACGACCGGCATCACCTTCACCTTCGGCGGCCTGCACATCACGACGACGGGCGAGGTGCTCGACAACGAAGGCCGTACCATTCCCGCCCTCTACGCCGCCGGCGAGCTCGTCGGCGGGCTCTTCTACAACAACTATCCGGGCGGCGCGGGGCTCATGGCCGGCTCGGTGTTCGGGCGTATCGCGGGGCGGTCGGCGGCGAAGGCGGCGCGCTGAGTGAGCCTGACGCGAATCGACCACGTCATGATCTGCGTGCCGGAGCTGTCGCGAGGGATGGACACCTACCGGCGCATCGGGTTCGACATCCACCCGGGTGGTGTGCATACCGGCCGGGGAACACACAACGCCATCGCGTTCAACGAGGACGACTATCTCGAGCTGATGAGCGTGCGCGATCGCGACGAATATGTCGCGAAGAACCCGAACGGCGGGCTGCTCGAGTTTCTGGCACGCGGCGGCGGATTCCGCTTCGTGGCCGTGCAAAGCGATGACCTGGCGGCGGACATCGCCGCGATGCGGGGGCGCGGGATCGACGTCAACGACGTCGTCGAAAGCGGCCGCCGAACGCCTGGAGGTCGGGAGCTACGCTGGAAAGCCGCGTTCCTCGGCCCCCGTCATCCCCTGCCCATCTTCTTCATCCAGCATCTGACGCAGGTGGAGGAGCGGCGCCGCCAGGTGCCGAAGGCCGGGGCGCATCCGAACGGCGTGCAGCGGATCGACCGCGTGTACATCGCCGTGGAAGACGTCGTGGGTGCCGCCGCGATCTACAGCCGCGTCTTCGGAATACCGGTGCCGACGATCCAGCGTGGCGCCGTCATCAAGGCGGACATGGCGGTGTTCAATCTCGGGCCGACGGGTCTGACGGTGGCGCAGCCCGCCGAGCCCGGTCCGGCTGCCGAGGCGCTCGCGCGGCGCGGCCCCGGGCCCTTCCAGGTCCTCTATCGCACCACCAGCATGGACGGCGCCGCGCGGTGGATGGCGGACCACGGCATGCCACCGCCCGCGCGGGGCATCCGCAACACCGGCGAGCATGCGATGCTCGTCATACCGGAGCACGCCTGCGGAGCGTACATCGGCTTCGTGGGGCCTGCGTAGGAGACGTCATGAGACTCGCCGCGCTCGTCCTTCTCGTCCTCGCCCCGACCTGCGCCTTCGCCCAGGCCTTCGAAGGTGTCGTCACCGCGAAGATGCTCGGCACCGACAGCGGTCGCGAGCCTGTCGAAGCTCAGTACTACGTCCGCGACGGCGTGCTCAGGGTGGAGATGGCCGCGCGTGGGCGTGGTGGCGACGCGCACAGCGTCATCATCATGGATCCCGCCGCGAAAACGAACTACGTGCTGATGCCGGCGCAACGCATGTACATGGTGATGCCGACGCCCACCGGCAGCAGCGAGCAGCGACACCCGGACATCCTGAAGACAGGACGCAAGGAAACCGTGGCGGGCCACGAGTGCGAGCACTGGCTCGTCAAGGAGCCCACGGGCGACATCGATGCATGCGTGGCGACGGGTCTGGGTACTTTCTTGATGTCGGGCGGGATGGGACGCGAAGCGGGCTGGAGCGGATCGCTTCGCGAGCAACAGGGCTTCCCCCTCAAAGTCGCGCGCGCGGGCGGCGCGACGATCATGGAGGTCACGAAGATCGAGCGAAAGCGGCTCGATCCCGCCCTCTTCGCGCCGCCCGCCGACTACCAGAAGATGGAGATGCCCGCAGGAATGCCGCGGCCGCGTCCGTAGACGCGCACTGCGGTATAACTGGCCCATGGCGAAGCGCGTCGTCCTCGTCACGGGTGGCAGCGGGGCCCTCGGTCAAGCCATCACGCAACGGTTCCTCGCCGACGGCGCCGTCGTGTGCGTGCCGTGGATCGTCGACAAGGAGCGCGCGCGCCTCGAAACCTCCGTCGACACCGCGGCGCGCCCGCGCTTGCTGCTCGAGCGCTGCGACGTCGGTGACGACGCCGCGATGGAACGGCTCGTGGCGAGCGTGGTCTCGCGTCATCAGCGGCTCGACGTGCTCGTGAGCGCCGTCGGCGGATTCGCGATGGGTGACCTCGCGCAGACCGACCGCGCGCAGTGGGACGCGATGATCGCGCTGAACCTGACCACGCAATACGTCGCCGCGCGCGCCGCCCTGCCGCGCATGCTCGCGGCCGGATCCGGGCGCATCGTGGCCGTGGCGTCCCGCGCGGTGATGCCGCCGAGCGGCGGCTTCATCGCCTACACCGTCGCGAAGGCGGCGGTGATCGCGTTCGTGCAGGCGCTGGCGGCGGAGACGACAGGCCGCGGCGTCACCGTCAACGCGGTGGCACCCAGCACGATGGACACCCCGGCCAACCGCGCCGCCATGCCGGACGTCGATCCGAAGACGTGGGTGCCCGTCGCGCAGGTGGCTGACGCGATCGCGTATCTCGCCGCCGAGTCGTCCGCCCACGTGACCGGCACCCTGCTCGCGATCTAGCCGCGACGACCGTCCTCCGCGCGAATGCGGTATAACTCCCGCATGGCCAACCTCAGGGACAAGTACTGCATCGTGGGCGTGGGCGAAACGGAGTTCTCGAAGAATTCGGGACGCACGACGCGCGCCATGGCGGTCGAAGCCGTCCGTAAGGCGATCCTCGACGCGGGCCTCAAGGCCTCGGACGTCGACGGGATGCTGAGCTATCAGAACGGCGACTCGACCTTCGCGCCGTTCGTGGCGCCCGACCTCGGCATCCGCCTCGATTTCTACATGGACGTGGTGGGCGGCGGCTCGTCCACCGAGGCGCTGATCGGGCTCGCGGCGGGCGCGATCGAGGGCGGCATGTGCAACACCGTGGCGCTGTTCCGCTCGATGAACGGCTACACGGAGTTCCGCATCGGCGGCACCGGCGCGCGCGCGGCGCAGCCCGTGCGCGGGGCCGACCTCGCGCAGGTGCCGTTCGGCATGCGCAGCGCCGGGCAGAACTTCGCGCTGACGTTCATGCGGCACATGTACGAGTACGGCACGACGTCGGAGCAGGTCGCGCACGTGAAGGCGGCGCACAGCCGGCACGCCGGCAACAACCCGAAGGCGTTCGAGAAGAAGCGCGTCACGGTGCAGGACGTCGTCAACTCCCGGTGGATCTGTGAGCCGCTGCATCTGCTCGACTGCTGTCTCGAGACGGACAACGCGACCTGCATCATCGTCACGTCCGCCGAGCGCGCGAGGGACATGAAGCAACGGCCGATCCACATCATGGGCGTCGCGGGGCGCGTCAACAAGCCGCGCACGGACTTCCACTGGGCGCACGGCCCGATCTCGCGCGTGGCCGGCTACTACGCGAAAGACATCGTCTTCGGCCAGGCGGGCATCAGGCCGGAAGACGTCGACGTCACCGGGTCCTACGACGCCTTCACGTTCACGACGATGTTGCAGCTCGAGGAATACGGCTTCTGCAAGAAGGGCGAGGGCGGGGCGTACGTCTCGAGCGGGATCATCGAGCTCGGTGGCAAGCGCCCGAACAACACGTCCGGCGGCCACCTCTGCGAAGGCTACACGCACGGCATGGCGATGGTCGTCGAGAACACGCGCCAGCTTCGCGGCACCATCGACGACACGTGCCCCGGCGCCGCCGAGGGCAAGCACAGCTACGACTACTCGCCCGGGAAGTGCCGGCAGGTCAAGGACGCCGAGATCACCATGAACCTCGGATGGGCGATGCCGGCGACCGGCAGCGCGCTCATCATGCGGAGATAGACCGATGCCTCAGCCCGTCACCTACCGCGGCATGGCGCTGATCGTTCCGGACAACGACAGCGAGTGGAAGGAGTTCTACGCGCAGGCGAGGGCACACAAGCTCGTCGTGCGCAAGTGCACCGCGTGCGGGCTGATGCGCTATCCCGCGCTCCACGCGTGCCCCTGGTGCATGGACCTCGGCTGGAGCTGGCAGGCGCTCTCCGGCAAGGGGACGATCTACTCGTACGAGATCGTCCACCACGCGATCCAGCCCGGCTTCAAGGACTCGACGCCGTACGCGACCGTGCTGGTCGAGCTCGACGAGCAACGCGGCAAGCCGGGCCCCGACGAAAGCCTCCGCATCATCGCGAACCTCGTGAAGCCGGACTTGAGCTTCGAAGACACGAAGAAGGTCGCAATCGGCAGGCGCGTGAACGTGGTCTTCCAGGACCTCGCGGATCACTTCGCGCTGCCGCAGTTCACCCTGCTCGGCGAGCCGGACGAGGGCCGCGTGTGGAGGCTCGGCGGCTAGACCCTACCGGCCTGTCGTCGTGAGACGGGCGACGATCCCGTCGTACGCGAGATCGGCGAGGGCTCGCACCTCGTCCCGGGTCAGCGGCTGGATCGGATGCGCGACTACCACCGTCCGGTAGTCGACGGCACCCAGCGCGCTGGCCTGGGCGCGCGCCGCGTTGACGAACTGCGCCGAGATGACCGTCGCCGTCGGCACTCCTTCGTCCTCGAAAAACACGCCGTCGTGCACACTGCACGTCGTGCACGACCCTCAATCGGCGAGCGCTTCGATGACGACGTCGGTGCCGCCCACGACTTCGCGGCGGAGGTCGTCGGGCGCGGGCCGGGCGAAGGTCGGCTTCCTGCGTCGCAGGATGGCGCGCGGATGCGCGCGCTCGCGCAGCAGCTCTTCCAGCCGATCGAGCAAGTGATTCCCTTTCGCCTTCGAGATGTCGAGCAGCGTGACGACCGTGCCCTCCAGATGGCGCGGGCGCACCGCCGTCTTGCGCGGCCGCGCGACCGAGTCTGTCGGATCGAGGTAGTCGTTCATCCCGCACCTCCTCATGACGTCGGCTCAGCTACGGCACACGCGGAACTTCGCGTAGTCGCCGCGCGCACGGCTCGACGTATCGTCGCTGTCGGTGAGCACGGCGATGCCGTCCGGCTTCGGGACCTCGTCGATCTTGAAGGTCCGCTTGTAGTCCAGGACCACGTTCACGCGCTCCTCGACCCAGCCGCCACCGGCCGGCGGGCCGCTCTTCAGCACGATGCCCTGCGTGAGTCCCCTCGTCTGCGGGATGAGCGTGCCCACCGGGACCTTCTCGCTCCAGATGTACTTGACCGTCTTCGCGGAGAACACGTTGTTCGGAAAGACGGCGTAGACCGACAGCGCGCTGTCGTTCTTCTTCGTGCGCTCGTCCGCGTCCTTGGGGAACTCCTGCGGCCGCCAGGCCCACGCCAGGACGGGATACTCCTCGAGGTTCCATTCGAACTGCTTGCCGGCCTGGACGCCCAGGTCTTTCGCGTCGGCACGGAGGAAGCGCTGCGAGCCGTCTTCGGCGACCTTGTAGACGTCCTTCCCCGAGTCCTTCCGCGGCTTCCATCCCACCGGGAACTCGCCGACCTTCGACTTCGAGAAATCGTCGAACACGATGCACGGCTCCTGCGCGCGGACGGGGGCGACGGCACCGCCAAGCGTCGTCGAGAGGGCGGCCGCGAGGAGGAGGTGCCGGGGGCGGATCAACGCCCTCGCCGCCACCACTGGTGCACGAGGCTGTCGACGGCGTCGCCGAGCTGCGCGATCGTCCGCGCCTCCCGGATGAAGTTGCAGTGCGGCGCGTAGAGCGGCAT
>JBGOTH010000134.1:0-7045 GCA_041476345.1 Methylomirabilia bacterium | reverse complement strand
TTCCAGCCTATTCCGGTGCTCGCACGCTTCGCCGCGGAGGCCGGCGACATGGACCTCGTGACCGGCGTGCTCCTCACGCCCTTGCTGAATCCGGTACAAGTCGCGGAGGAGGTCGCGACGCTCGACCACATCTGTCGCGGCCGGCTGATCTTCGGCGTCGGCCTGGGTTACCGGCCGGAGGAATTCGAAGCGGCGGGATCGACGATGTCCGAGCGCGCGCCGCGCTTCGAGGAAGGGTTGGCGCTCATGAAGCGCCTGTGGACGGACACCGAGGTGACGCATCACGGGCGCTTCTACCGGATCACCGGCGCCCGGCCGACGGCGCGCCCGTACCAGCGGCCGTATCCGCGGATCTGGGTCGCCGGCATGACGGAGCCTGCCATCCGGCGCGCGGGACGCCTGGGGCATTCGTGCTACGCGATCGGCACGCTGACTTTCGACCAGCTGCGGCAGGCGCTGGCGATCTGGCGCGCCGCGCTCGCGGAGCACGGACACCCGGTGCCGTCGGAGATTCCCGTGCACCGCGAGTTCTACGTCGCGAACACGCGTGAAGAGGCGCGGGCGAAAGCGCGCCCCGCCGTCGAGGCGAAGTACCGGGGATATGCGACGCACGGCCTGCCCGGCGTCGGCGCCGGCTTCACCGACGGCGTCGAGCGCCTCATGGACGATCCGTTCGTCGTCGGCTCGCCCGACGAATGTCTCGAGAAGCTCGCGCGACTCCACGAGCTGGGCGTGACGCACGTCGCGCTCCGGCTCTTCTGGCCCGGCATGGCGCAGGCGGAAGCGCTCGGCATGATCGAGCTCGTCGCCACGGAGCTGCTGCCGACGCTGCAGAAGCTGTAGCTGTGAACGGGCGCGCGGCGCCGGGCTCGCCCCGCGCGTTACCCCACGAGATCGGGCTCGAGCCGGATCGGCGTCGAGAGCGACGCGGCGACGAGACAGCTACGCTCCGCCTTCTCGAGCGCGTGCCGCACGCGCACGACGTCGATGCCGCCGGGTAGCGCGATGCGCGGACGAAGGATGATCTCGGTGAAGCGCATGCCTCCGTTCGCGCGATCCACGACGCCCTCCCCCTCGACGGCGAGCGACGTGAACGCGATCCCCGACGCCTTCGCGATGGCTCGGAACGTCAGGAGGAAGCACGCCTCGACGGCGGCGACGAGAAGCTGCTCCGGGCTCCACGCGTCGCCCGGCCCGTCGAAATCGAGCGGCGCCGCGGTCGGGAGATCGGGCACGCCGGCGCTCGCGAGCGTGGCGTGGCCTTCGGGGCCCCCGGCGATCCTGACGTCGTAGCGATGCGGCAACGGCTTCATGGCTTCCTCCTCGTCGCGATGTACTCGACGCACGCGTCGAGCGTGGCGAGCCTGGGATAGTCGGCCTCCGGGATGTCGACGCCGAGCGCCGCGTGCAGCCCGACGACGACGTTGAGCAGGTCCATCGAATCCAGGTCGAGCTGATCGCGAAACGGCACGTCAGGCTTCAGCGTGGCGAGGTCGGCTTCCGGAGCGATGTCGCCGAGCACGTGGAGCACGGTGGCGCGCACCTCTTCGCGCGTCACAGCGTCTCCGGGCTCTGCAGCAATCGCTCCACCGCCGTCAGCAGCAGGCCGCCGCGATGCCCGTCGCTCACCCGGTGGTCGGCGGACAGCGTCGCGGTGACGACGGGCCGCGGGCCGATCATGCCGTCGACGACCCACGGCCGCGTGACGATCGCGCCGAACCCGACGATGGCGACCTGCGGCGGATACACGATGCCGAAGACGCTCTCGATCCCACGCTCGCCGAGGCTCGTGACCGTGATCGTGGGATCCGACAGCTCCGAGCTGCGGAGACCACCGGTGCGCGCGCGCTGCGTGAGATCGCGCAAAGCCCGCATGAGGTCGCCCAGCGGCTGCCGGTCCGCGTCGTGCAGCGCGGGAGCGACGAGCCCGCCGCCCCGCAGCGAGATCGCCACGCCGACGTGCACGCCGGCGCTCGCTTCGACGCGGTCGCCCCGCCATCGCGCGTTGAGCTCGGGCACCTCGCGAAGGCCGAGCGCGACGGCCTTGATCAGCAGCACGCCGTACAGCAGGCGGTCGGTGACCGGCCGCCGCGCGTTCTCCCCGGCGAGCCACGTCGTCGCCCGGTGCATGTCGATCGTGTGCGCGAGGTAGTAGTGCGGGATCTCGCGCTTGGCGCGCGTCATCGCGGCCGCGATCGTCTGCCGCATCCGCGACAGATCGATCGCGGGACGCGCGGGCGGCGCCGCGGGCGACGGCACGCGCGCCGCCGCCGCGTGCTCCACGTCCTCGCGCGTCACGACACCGCCGGCGCCCGTGCCGTGGACCGTGGTGGGATCGATCCCGACCTGGGCGGCGAGCTTTCGCGCGAGCGGCGAGACACGTGCGCGCGCCGGCGGCGGCGCAGGCGGCGTGACCGATGGAGCGGGCGGCGCGGCCGCGCCGTCGGTCGCGTCCTCGCGAATGATCGCCAGCACCGTGCCCGTCGGCACCGTAGCGCCGGGCGCGACGAGAATTCGCTCGAGCACGCCGGCCGCGAACACTTCGACGTCGATCAGGCCCTTCTCGGTCTCGACTTCCGCGATGACGTCACCGCGCGTCACGCGGTCGCCCGGCTGCTTGCGCCACGCGACCAGCGTGCCGGCCGTCATGTCGGCACCGAGGATCGGCATGACGAACTCAGCCATCGCGGCGGAGCAGCGCGTGCGCGGCGGCGGCGATCGTCGCGGCCTGCGGCAGCGCCGCGTCTTCCATGTGCTTCGCGTACGGCAGCGGGACTTCCGCGCTGCAGACGCGCTGCACAGGAGCGTCGAGATCGTAGAATCCGCCCTCGACGATCCGCGCCATCACCTCGGCCGCGAAGCTCCCCGTGCGCCAGCCCTCGTCCACGACGAGCGCGCGGTGCGTCTTCGCCACCGACGCGAGGATCGTCGCGGTGTCGAGGGGGCGCAGGGTGCGCAGGTCGATCACTTCGGTCTCGATGCCGTCCGTCGCGAGCGTGTCGGCGGCTTCCAGCGCTTTCGGCAGGCAGCCACCGTACGTGACCACCGTGAGGTCGCGCCCGGGGCGACGTACCAGCGCGCGCCCGATCTCGGCCGGACCCGCGGCCTCGTCGACTTCGCCCTCCGACGGATAGAGGAACGCGTGCTCGAAGACGAACACGGGGTCCGGATCGCGGAGCGCGGCCAGCAACAGTCCGCGCGCGTCCGCGGCCGTCGCCGGCGTCACGACCTTGATGCCGGGGATGTGCGCGTACCAGCCTTCGAGGCTGTGCGAGTGCTGCGCGGCGAGCTGGCGGCCGCCGCCCGTCGCCATCCGCACGACGAGCGGCACGGAAAACTGCCCGCCCGACATGTGGCGCAGCGTCGCCGCGTTGTTGACGATCTGGTCGAGCGCGAGCAGGCTGAAGTTCACCGTCATCACCTCGACGATGGGCCGCATGCCGCCGAGCGCGGCGCCGATGCCCGCCCCCACGAACGTGCTCTCGCTGAGCGGCGTGTCGCGCACGCGGTCGGGCCCGAACTCGTCGAGCAATCCGTGGCTCACCGCGAAGGCACCGCCGTAACGGCCGACGTCTTCGCCCATCAGGAACACGCGCGGGTCGCCGCGCAGCGCGTCGCGGAGCGCGCTGCGCGCGGCCTCGCGATACGTCATCTTCTTCATCGCGGCGCCGGCACGGTGTGGACGTCCTTGAGGAGGTCCTCCACCGGCTCCCACGGCCCGGCCTCCGCTTCGGCCACGGCGGCGGCCACGACGGCGGCGACCGAGGATTCGATCGCGGCCAGCTCGGCCGGCGTGAGCCATCCACGCTCCCGCAGGAGCGCCGTGAAGAGCGCGATCGGGTCGCGCATCTTCCACCGCTCGATCTCGTCCTTGTCGCGATAGAGATCGGGGTCGTACATGGAGTGCGCGCGGAAGCGATATGTCTGCATCTCGACGAGCCGCGGGCCCCCGCCCCCGCGCACCGACTCGGTGGCGCGCCGCACGATCGATTCCACCGCGAGCACGTCCATGCCGTCGACCGTCTCACCCGGCACGCCGTCGGCCTCCGCCTTGCGCACGATGTCGGGCTGCGCCTGGTGCCGGGCGAGCGCCGTCCCCATCGCGTAGAGGTTGTTCTCGCAGAGGAAGAGGACGGGCAGGCGCCACAGCGCCGCGAGGTTCAACGACTCGTGGAACTCGCCCTCGGCCACCGCGCCGTCGCCGAAGAAACACGCCGTGACGGCGGCGCGTCGCTGCATCAGGTCGGCGAGCGCCAGCCCCACCGCCACCGGCAGGCCGCCGCCGACGATGGCGTGGCCGCCGTAGAACCGTCGCGACGCGTCGAAGAGGTGCATCGACCCTCCGCGTCCGCGGCTGCAGCCGTTGGCCTTGCCGTACATCTCCGCCATGACGGCACCCGCGGAGATCCCGCGCACGAGCGCGTGGCCGTGCTCGCGATACGTGGCGACGACGTTGTCGTCGGGCGTGAGCGCGCGCATCGCGCCCACCGCCACGGCCTCCTCGCCGATGTAGAGATGGAGGAAGCCGCGGATCTTGCCGACGGTGTAGAGCTCCGCCGACTTCTCTTCGAAGCGGCGGATCAACACCATCTCGCGCAGGAGCGCGGCGGCGCCCGCGCGGGAAAGCTCGTCACTCATCGCGGTCGCTGCCTTCGAGCGTCGAGAGATCGCCCTCGGGCAATCCGAGCTCGCGCGCCTTGAGGAGCCGGCGCATGATCTTTCCGCTGCGCGTCTTCGGCAACGACGGCGAGAAGTCGATCTCCTTGGGCGCCACCACCGCGCCGAGCCGGGCGCGCGCGTGCGCGAGCAGCTCGCGCTTCAGCTCCGGCGTCGCGACCCGCCCCGCCTTGAGCGACACGAACGCCTTGACGATTTCCATCGCCACGGGATCCGGCTTGCCGATCACGCCCGCCTCGGCGACGGCGGGATGCTCCATGAGGACGCTCTCGACCTCGAAGGGACCGATGAGGTGCCCCGAAGTCTTGATGACGTCGTCGGCGCGACCGACGAACCAGAAGTAACCGTCCGCGTCGCGGCGCGCGAGATCGCCGGTGAGATACCAGCCGTCGACGAAACACTTGCGGTAGCGCGCGGGCTCACCGAGGTAATCGCGGAACATCGACGGCCACCCGGGGCGCAGCGCCAGCTCGCCTTGCGCGCCGGGCGCCTCGAGCACCTCGACGCGCTCGTCCGCGACTTTCCGCACGATGGCCGCGTCGATGCCCGGCAGCGGCTTTCCCATGGAGCCCGGACGTACGTCCATCGACGCGTAGTTCGCGATCATGATGCCGCCCGTCTCCGTCTGCCACCAGTTGTCGTGGAAGGGCCGCCCGAACGCTTCGCGCCCCCACACCACGGCCTCCGGGTTGAGCGGCTCGCCCACGCTCGACAGGAAGCGGAGCGCGCTCGTGTCGTATTTCTTCGCGAGCGCCGTCCCCGCCTTCATCAGCATGCGGATCGCGGTGGGCGCCGTGTACCACACGGTCACGCGCTGATCCTGCAGTGTGCGGTACCAGCGCTCGGCGTCGAACTCCGCCTCGTCGACGATGCTGGTCACGCCGTTCGTGAGCGGCGCGATGATCCCGTACGACGTGCCCGTCACCCAGCCGGGATCGGCGGTGCACCAGAACACGTCGCCGGGATGGAGGTCGAGCGCGTAGCGGCCGGTGACGTGGTGCGCCACCACGGCCTCGTGCACGTGCACCGCGCCCTTCGGCTTGCCGGTCGTCCCGCTCGTGAAGTGCAGGAGCGCCATGTCCTCCGGCGCCGTCGGCGCGATGACGTAGCGATCGCCCGCCGCCGCGAGGAGCGCCCCGAAGTCGTGCGTTCCGTCCACGTGCGTCGGCACGCCCCTGTCGCCCACGACGATGACGTGCGCGAGGTCGGGGAGTGCCGTGCGGAGCGCCGCCACCTTGCGCCGGTAGAGCGCTTCGGTCGTGACGAGCACGCGGGCCTGTCCGATCGTCATGCGCGAGTGGATCGGCTCCGGGCCGAACGCGGAAAAGAGCGGACAGAAGACGCTGCCGTGCTTGAGCGTGCCGAGCGCGGCGATGTAGAGCTCCGGGATGCGGCCGGCGAGCGCGAACACGCGATCGCCGCGGCGGATGCCGAGCGCATCCAGCGCGTTGGCAAAGCGGTCCGTCAACTCGCGCAGCCGCGCGTAGGTGTAGTCCTCGATCTGTCCGGCCTTGCCGAGCCAGCGAATGGCGACACAGTCCCGCCGCGGTCCCGCGGCGTGACGATCCACCGCCTCGTGCGCGATGTTGAGGCCGCGGCCCTCCGGAAGACCGTCGAGCTCCGCGCGCGCGTCCGCCCAGGTGAACGTCGCGCGCGCGCGATCGTAATCGTCGAGGTTCGGAGACGTCATCAGCGCCGGGCTCACGGTTGCGCAGGGTGCACGTCGGGTGCCGGACCGGTGGCGCGCGATTTCGGGACGTTACGAGGGCCGCGATACCCGCGCATGCCTCACGTGAGGCGCCGCCGCCCCACACCCGTGTCGTCAGCAGACGCGATAGTCGCCGCGCAACAGCTCTTCACGGAACGCGGGGACGCGGGCCAGCTCGCGCTCCATCACGTCGCGGATCGCGGGCTCCACGTCGCCGAGCGCCATCCCCTCCGGAAGGATCACCTGCACGCCCGCCCACGGGCGATCGACCGGTTCGCCGATGCGCGCCATCAGATTGACGTACACCTCGAGCAGATCGGGGCAGCGCGCGTGGACGAGGGCCGCGAGCCGTTCGCTCAACACGCTGCAGATCTTTCCGGCGTGCGCCATCGCGTTCTTGCCGGCCGTCGCCTCGCCGCTGGCGGGGCGCGCGAACGCGATGAGGCCGTTGGCGCGGTTCCCGCGCCCGACCTGACCGGAGTCGCCGTTTTCCGCCGACGTACCCGTCACCGTGAGGTACGCGCCCGCGGCCCCGCGCCCGCGCGCGTCGAGGTTGTTCAGGCGCCAGTCGAGGGCAAGCGGCACGTCGCGGAACTGCGCCGCGAGCGCGCCGAGCATCTCGTCCTTGCGCTCGAAGTAGGCGGCCTCGGACGCGGTGGC